>NZ_PSWE01000038.1:0-27777 GCF_002932195.1 Rathayibacter sp. AY1C4
GCCCCACGGAGAGAGCGTCACCGAGGACGACGTGCTCGGCGCGGTCCTCGACTTCGGTGTCGACGACGTGCTCGACCACGGCGAGAGCTTCGAGGTCCGCGTCGAGCCGAGCGAGCTCGTCCCGGCCCGCTCGGCCCTGCAGGAGGCGGGCATCGACTACGACTCCGCCGACATCGAGTTCGTCGCCTCCCTCCAGGTCGAGGCCGACGCCGAGACAGCTCGCAAGGTCTTCCGCCTGATCGACGCGCTCGAGGACTCGGACGACGTGCAGAACGTCTACACCAACCTCGACATCACGGCAGAGGTGCGCGCCGAGCTCGAGAACGAGGAGTGACGCGGTGAGCCCGGCCCGATCCCGGAGGGCGGCCTGATGCGCGTCCTCGGGATCGACCCCGGGCTCACCCGCTGCGGCGTCGGCATCGTCGACGTCTCGCGCGACCGCCACGCGACCCTCGTGCACGTGACGGTCCTCCGGACACCGGCCGACGACGCGCTGGAGCGCCGCCTGCTGGCCCTGGGCGACGGGCTCGAGGCGCTGCTCGACGAGCACCGCCCCGACGCCGTCGCGATCGAGCGGGTCTTCGCGCAGAACAACGTCAGCACCGTGATGGGCATCGCGCAGATCAGCGGCGTCGCCCTCGTCGCGGCGGCCCGGCGCGGGCTCCCAGTCGGGATGCACACGCCGAGCGAGGTGAAGGCCGCCGTCACCGGCTACGGAGCCGCGGACAAGCGCCAGGTCACCGCGATGATCCAGCGCGTCCTCCGGCTCGACGCCCCGCCGCGGCCGGCCGACGCGGCCGACGCCCTCGCCCTGGCCGTCTGCCACGCCTGGCGGGCGCCTCTCACGCCGTCCTCCGGGTCGGCGGGAGCCGGTGCCGACGGAGCGGCGGGCGGCACAGCAGCGCAGCGGGCGTGGCGCGCCGCCGAGGCCGCGAGTCGAACGCCTGTTCGAGCATCTAGACTGACGCGGTGATCTCCTCCCTCCGCGGCACCGTCCTCTCCGCCCGCGGGAGCCTCGCCGTCCTCGACGTCCACGGCGTCGGCTACGCGGTGAACGTGACCCCGCAGCACGCGCTCGAGATGCGCGTCGGCGACGAGACCACGGTCAGCACCGTGCTCGTCGTCCGCGAGGACTCGCTCACCCTCTACGGCTTCCCCGACGAGGAGCAGCTCGAGATCTTCGAGCTGCTGATCGGCGTGACCGGCGTCGGCCCGAAGTCCGCCCTCGGCGTGCTCGGCGCGGTCGAGCCGGACCGGATCGCGCAGGCGGTCGCCGACGAGGACGACGGGGTGTTCCGGAAGGTCAGCGGCATCGGCCCGAAGACGGCCAAGCTGATCATCCTGTCGCTCGCCGGCAAGGTGACCGTCCGTCCGCGCGCCGCCCGCGGCTCCGGTCCCGCCGCCACCGCCGCGCAGAACGTGCTCGCGGCGCTCGTCGGCCTGGGCTGGCCCGAGCGCACCGCGGCCGATGTGGTCGACGAGATCCTGCTCGACGCGCAGGCCTCCGACGCCGCGAACGTGCAGGCGCTGCTCCGGCTCGCCCTCGCCCGCCTCGGTCCGGCGGCCCGCTCGTGAGCGACGAGGTGCTGGGCGCCGAGGTCGCATCGGAGGCCGAGGTCGCCTTCGAGGGCGCTCTGCGGCCCAGGAACCTCAGCGAGTTCGTCGGCCAGCGCAAGGTGCGCGGCCAGCTCGAGCTGCTGCTCAAGGCCGCGGCCATGCAGGGCCGGACCCCGGACCACATCCTCCTGGCGGGCCCGCCCGGTCTCGGCAAGACGACCCTCGCGATGATCGTGGCGGAGGAGAGCTCCTCGCCCCTGCGGCTCTCCAGCGGCCCCGCGATCCAGCACGCGGGCGACCTCGCCGCCGTCCTCTCCTCGCTGCTGCCCGGCGAGATCCTCTTCATCGACGAGATCCACCGCATGGCGCGCTCCGCGGAGGAGATGCTCTACCTCGCGATGGAGGACTTCCGGATCGACATCATGGTCGGCAAGGGGGCGGGAGCGACGTCCGTCCCGCTGGATCTCGCCCCGTTCACGCTCGTCGGCGCCACGACCCGCTCCGGCCTGCTGCCCAATCCGCTCCGCGACCGCTTCGGCTTCACCGCGCACCTCGAGTTCTACGCGGAGGACGAGCTGCGGCAGGTGCTCGCCCGGGCGGCACGGCTGCTCGAGCTCGACATCGACGCGGACGCGATCGCCGAGATCGCCGGCCGCTGCCGAGGCACCCCGCGCATCGCCAACCGCCTGCTCCGGCGGGTGCGGGACTTCGCCCTGGTCCACGGCGGACGGGCCGACGTGACCGCCGTCCGCGCGGCGCTGGAGCTCTACGACGTCGACGCGCTCGGACTCGACCGGCTCGACCGCGCGGTGATGGAGATCGTGCTGACCCGCTTCGACGGCGGGCCGGTCGGCCTGAACACCCTCGCCGTGTCGGTGGGGGAGGAGGCGGAGACGGTCGAGGCCGTCGTCGAGCCGTTCCTCGTGCGGATCGGATTGCTGACCCGGACGCCGCGCGGCCGCGTGGCGACCCCCGCCGCCTACCGCCACTTCGGCATCGACCCCCGGGGGACGGCGGCTCAGCCGCCCCTGTTCCCCGATGATCTATGATTCTCTAGGCCCGACGGGCCGCTCGATCCGCTCCGCCTCGACCTGAGGCCGCGCGGCGGATCGCCCATCCACTCCGGAAGGCCCACCCATGGATCCGACGATCATCCTGCTCGTCCTGCTGCTCGCCGTGATGATCATCTTCATGTTCCGCAACAACAAGAAGCGCCAGCGCGACGCGGAGAGCATGAAGAACAACCTCCAGCCGGGGGTGGAGCTCATGACCGGCTCCGGCCTCTTCGGCACCGTCGTGTCGATCGACGACGAGGCGAACAAGATCGTCATCGAGTCGACCCCCGGCACGCTGCTGACCATCCACCGTCAGGCGATCGCCCGCCTCATCGACCCGAGCGAGAACGCCGTCGCCGTCGACACCGAGGACGAGGCCGACCCGCTGACCGCGACCGGCTCGCCCGAGTTCGGCGAGCGCGACTCCGCGCACCGCGACCCGCTGGTGGACCCGGTCGAGCGCGACCGCCGCCCCGACGCGCAGTAGTCTCCTGGTCGGGCCGGGCGCATCGGCGCCCGCCCGCCCTTCTCCACGCCCGGGCGACCCCGGGCCGATCACCGTCGACCGAAGAGAAAGCTGAGCCCTGGGTGGCCGCATCAACCCCCGTCCGGAAGGCCCGCCGCTCCCTGAGCTGGCTCGGTGTCCTGATCCTCGCTCTCGTCGGACTCAACACGGCGGCCGTCCTCTGGGGCGGCGGCTCCTGGACGCCGAAGCTCGCCCTCGACCTCGAGGGCGGCACGCAGATCGTCCTGCAGCCGCAGCTGAACGACGGCGACACCGTCTCGTCGGAGCAGCTGACGCAGGCCGTCTCGATCATCCGCCAGCGCATCGACGCGTCCGGCGTCTCCGAGGCCGAGATCACGACCCAGGGCTCGAGCAACATCGTCGTCTCGATCCCGGGCACGCCCGACGACGAGACGCTCCAGCGCATCGAGGCCTCGGCGAAGCTCGACTTCCGCCCGGTCCTCGTCGCGAGCCAGGCCACCAACAGCTCGGTCGGCGGCGACGCGACGTCCTCGCCCACGCCGACACCCGTCGACCCGTCGCTCTCGACGGAGCCGACCGCCTCGCCGACGAACGCGAGCGACCTCGCCTACCTCACGCCGGCGCTCGAGGCCCAGTACACCTCGTTCGACTGCGCGTACCTCAACGGCCAGGACCCGAACCTCGCCCCGGCCGACCAGCCGCTCATCACCTGCGACGACAGCGGGACGGTGAAGTACGTCCTCGGCCCGGTGGAGATCACCGGCGAGGACATCTCGGACGCCTCGAACGGCCTGATGACGACTTCCTCCGGCGCCAGCACCGGCACCTGGGCCGTCAACCTCTCGTTCGACGACCAGGGCACGCAGGCCTTCGGCGACGTGACCTCGCGCCTCGTGGCGCTGCAGGGTGCGCAGAACCAGTTCGCGATCGTCCTCGACGGCCGGGTCATCTCGGCCCCGTCGACGAACGCCGCCATCACCGACGGCAACGCGCAGATCTCGGGCTCCTTCACCCAGGAGTCGTCGAAGACGCTCGCCGACCAGCTCAAGTACGGCGCGCTGCCGATCGGCTTCCAGGTCCAGAGCTCGGACAGCATCTCGGCGACGCTCGGCTCCGCCCAGCTCGCCAGCGGCCTGCTCGCCGGCCTCATCGGCCTGATCCTCGTCATCGTCTACTCCATCGCGCAGTACCGCGTGCTCGGAGCCGTCACGATCGCCTCGCTGCTCGTCGCGGCGATCGTCACCTACCTCGTCGTCACGCTGCTGTCCTGGCGGGAGGGACTGCGCCTCTCGCTCGCAGGAGTCGCGGGTCTCATCGTCGCGATCGGCATCACGGCCGACTCGTTCATCGTGTACTTCGAGCGCATCCGCGACGAACTGCGCGACGGACGCGGCCTCGAGTCCGCCGTCGAGTCCGGCTGGCGGCGCGCGCTGCGCACGATCTTCGCGTCCGACATGGTGAACCTGCTCGCCGCGGTGGTCCTCTTCCTCCTCGCCGTCGGCAGTGTCCGCGGCTTCGCGCTCACCCTCGGGATCACGACGATCATCGACCTGATCGTGGTGGCGCTGTTCACCCACCCGATCCTGCAGCTGATGGCCACGAGACCGTTCTTCGCCGAGGGGCACAAGGCCTCGGGCCTGGATCCCCGGGCGCTCGGGGCCGTCTACCGCGGCCGTGCCGCCTTCCGTCCGCAGGACCAGGTGGTCGCCGGCAAGCGCGCCTCCGCGTCCCGCGAGGCGGCCAAGCGCCAGACCATCGCCGAGCGGAAGGCCGCCGAGGCGGCCGGCCTGCGCGACTCCAACGACTCGAACGGGAAGGACGCGTGATGGCCAGCTTCTCGCAGTTCGGAAACGACCTCTACACCGGTGCGCGATCGATCGACTTCGTCGGCCGGCGCCGCACGTGGTACCTCGTCTCGCTCGCCCTGATCCTGATCACGCTGCTCGGGACGGTCGCCCGCGGCGGCTTCAACTTCGGCATCGAGTTCACCGGCGGCTCGCAGTTCACGGTGTCCTCGCCGTCGAGCCTCGAGCAGGCGACGGCGACGGACGCGGTGACCTCGGTCGCTCCGGAGACCGTGCCGCGCGTGTCCATCGTCGGCGACGACTCCATCCGCGTACAGACCGGCCAGCTCTCGACCGACGAGTCGACCGCGGTGCGGAACGCCCTGTCGGAGGCGTACGACGTGCCCACCGACCAGGTCGCCTCCTCCTTCATCGGAGCGGCGTGGGGCAACGACGTGACCCAGCAGGCCCTGCGCGGCCTGGTGATCTTCGTGGTCCTCGCGGCCCTGGCCATGTGGGCGTACTTCCGCACCTGGAAGATGTCGCTCGCGGCGATCGTCGCGCTCCTGCACGACCTCGTGATCGTGGCGGGCGTCTACGGCATCACCGGCACCGAGGTGTCGCCGGCGGCGGTGATCGGACTGCTGACGATCCTCGGCTACTCGCTCTACGACACGGTCGTGGTCTTCGACAAGATCCGCGAGAACACCGTGGAGGCGCTCGGCAGCACGACCCGCACCTTCTCCGAGACGGTGAACCTGGCCGAGAACCAGACTCTCGTGCGCTCCATCAACACCTCGATCGTCGCCGCCCTCCCGGTGGCCGCGATCCTCGTGATCGGCGCGTTCGTCCTCGGCGCGGGCACTCTCCGCGACATCTCCCTCGCCCTGCTGATCGGCATCATCGTCGGCACGTACTCGACGATCTTCGTCGCGGCGCCGCTGTACGCCCAGCTGCGCAGCCGGGAGCCCGAGATCTCCAAGCACGACAAGCGCGTGGAGTCGGCCCGGGCGAAGGCGACCGCGCCGGCCGCGCCGGCCGTGCAGGGCTGAGCTGTGGCCGACTACGCACAGGTCACCGCGGCAGACGCCGTCGGACTCGTCGCGCGCGACGAGGTCTGGCTGCTCGATGTCCGGGAGCCGCACGAGTGGGCTGCGGGGCATGCTCCGGCCGCCCACCACATCCCGATGGGGGAGATCGGCGCCCGGCAGGACGAGCTCCCGGCCGACACGGCGATCCTGGTGGTCTGCCACTCCGGAGTCCGCTCCGCGATGGTGACGCAGGCCCTCGACGGCGCCGGCTACGAGGTCGCCAACGTCGACGCCGGCATGACCGCCTGGGCCGCGGCGGGCGGCGACGTGGTCGACGGCGAGGGGCGCCCGGGACGCATCGGCTGACGCCGGCGCCGTCCGCCCCGGGCGGAACGGTCATCGGCACCGTCCGCACGGGCGATAATGGGGCGATGGAGATCCTCGCGTGACGGAAACGACGACGACGTCCTCGACCGCTGCCCTGCGCAGACTGGTCCCGCGGATCTTCTCGCGCGCGCAGCCCTCCGGTGCTGTCGACACCCTCGTCCGCACCGTCCGGATGCACCACCCCAAGAGCGACATCGCGCTCATCGAGCGCGCGTACTCGGTCGCGGAGCGGGCGCACGCGAACCAGAAGCGCCGCAGCGGCGAGCCCTACATCACGCATCCGCTGGCCGTCGCGCAGATCCTCGCCGACCTCGGCATCGGCTCAAAGACGATCGCCGCCGCGCTGCTGCACGACACCGTCGAGGACACCGACTACCAGCTCGACGAGCTCCGCGCGGACTTCGGCGACGAGGTCGCGATGCTCGTCGACGGCGTCACCAAGCTCGACAAGGTCAAGTACGGCGACAGCGCGCAGGCCGAGACCGTCCGCAAGATGATCGTGGCGATGTCGAAGGACATCCGCGTCCTGATCATCAAGCTCGCCGACCGCCTTCACAACGCGCGGACCTGGGGCTTCGTCCCCGCCGAATCCGCCGCCCGCAAGGCCACCGAGACCCTCGAGATCTACGCGCCGCTGGCGCACCGCCTCGGCATCCAGGCCATCAAGTGGGAGCTCGAGGACCTGTCCTTCGCGGTGCTCTACCCCAAGATCTACAACGAGATCGAGAGCCTGGTGAAGCGGCGGACGCCGCAGCGCGAGGAGTTCGTGCAGAACGTCATCGACCTGATCAGCGAGGACCTGCGGGCCGGGCGGATCCGTGGTCGCGTCGTCGGCCGGCCGAAGCAGTACTACTCGATCTACCAGAAGATGGTCGTCCGCGGTCGCGAGTTCGACGAGATCTACGACCTGGTCGGCATCCGCGTCCTCGTGAACTCGGTGCGCGACTGCTACGCCGTGCTCGGCTCGATCCACGCCCGCTGGACGCCGATGCCGGGCCGGTTCAAGGACTACATCGCCACTCCGAAGTTCAACCTCTACCAGTCGCTGCACACGACGGTCGTCGGGCCGAAGGGGCGTGCGGTCGAGATCCAGATCCGCACCAACGAGATGCACCAGCACGCGGAGTTCGGCATCGCGGCGCACTGGAAGTACAAGGAGCAGATGGCCACCGGCAAGGTGCCCACCTCCGGATCGAACGACACCGACCTCGCCTGGCTCGCGCACCTCTCGGACTGGCAGTCGGAGACCACCGACCCGAACGAGTTCCTCGACTCCCTCCGCTTCGAGATCGGCGCCAAGGAGGTCTACGTCTTCACCCCGAAGGGACGCGTGATCGGCCTGCCGACCGGTGCGACCCCGGTCGACTTCGCCTACGCGGTGCACACCGAGGTCGGGCACCGGACGATGGGCGCCAAGGTCAACGGGCGCCTCGTGCCGCTGGAGTCGGCTCTGACGACGGGCGACGTGGTCGAGGTCTTCACCTCGAAGAACCCCGACTCGGGACCGAGCCAGGACTGGCTCCACTTCGTGCAGAGCCCCCGGGCCCGCAACAAGATCCGGCAGTGGTTCACCAAGGAGCGGCGCGACGAGGCGATCGAGCAGGGCAAGGACTCCATCGCCCGGGCGATGCGGAAGCAGAACCTGCCGCTGCAGAAGCTGATGAGCCAGGACACCTTCACCGAGGTGGCCAGCCAGCTGCGCTACAACGACGTCGAGGCGCTCTACGCGGCCGTCGGCGAGGGCCACGTCTCGACCCAGTCGGTGCTCGAGAAGGTCGTCTCCTCCATCCAGGGCGATCCGGAGTCGGACGAGAACGAGGTCACCCTCCCGCGCTCGCCCCGGCCGCGGAGCCGGAGCAGCGAATCGGGCGTCCTCGTGAAGGGCGCGCCGGACATCCTCGTGAAGCTCGCGAAGTGCTGCACTCCGGTTCCGGGCGATCAGATCGTCGGATTCGTGACGCGGGGAGCCGGCGTCTCCGTGCACCAGGCGAACTGCCACAACGTGCAGGAGCTGCTGAAGGAACCGGAGCGGATCGTCGACGTCGAGTGGGCGCCGTCCTCCAAGAGCATCTTCCTCGTGCAGATCCAGGTCGAGGCGCTGGACCGCTCGGGCCTGCTGAGCGACGTGACGCGCGTGCTCTCGGAGCACCACGTCAACATCCTCTCGGCAACGGTCTCGACCTCGAGCGACCGGCTGGCGATCAGCCGGTTCGTCTTCGAGATGGGCGACACCACCCACCTGGACCGCGTGCTGAACGCCGTGCGCCGGATCGACGCCGTCTACGACGTCTACCGGGTGAACGGGGGCTGATCCCCGGGCGGCGCCTCGCCGAGCGCCGCCCGCAGCCGTCGTCCGACGATCCTCCGTCCGGCGACGGCGCTGCCCTCCTCCAGCCTCGCGAGGACGGCGTCGAGGCCGGTCCGGGTGCTCCGAGAGAGCGCCCGGAGGATCCGGCCCGCGTCCTCCGTCCGGGCGAGGTCGATCAGCGTGCGAGCAGGCGACGTGACCGGCGCGCCGCCGAGGAGGACGACGTCGTCCTCGTCGAGCAGGACCTCGTGGCACCGCAGGCGGGGGTTCGACGGCGCCTGTCGGCGCTTCCGCCGGTCGATCGAGGCGCTGTGCACCGGCGGCGGGCCGTGCGTCGCCCCGTGCACCCATGCGGCGGAGAGACGATCGGCGACGGCGCCGCGGGGGAGCAACGAGCGCAGGGAGGCGGCCCGCTCGGACGCCCCCAGGGGCAGGTCCGCGACGAGGAAGCCCTCGTCGAGCGCGACCAGCTCGCCGTCGAGGCGGGCGGCGCACAGCTCCGCGAGAGGGAGGTGCCCGGGGAGGAGCACGGAGGGGAGGCGCATCCGGCCATGCTGGCCGATGCGCCTCCCCTCCGGAGCGTCGCGAGCGGATCTGTGGAGGGATCCGCCGGCGCGGGTCTAGCCGATCGCGTCGAGCCAGACCTTGCGGGCGTCGAGCGCCTCCTGAGCCTGGGCGATCGCGTCGCGGTCGCCGCGCGCCTTCGCCTCGTCGAGCTCGTCCTGGAGCTTCTGGATCGCGGCGGTCAGCTGCGAGGCGAGACCCTCGGAGCGGGCCTTGCGCTCCGGGTTGCTGCGGTTCCAGTGCTCCTCGTCGAGCTTGCGGACGTGCGCCTCGACCTTGCGGAGGCGGTCCTCGACGGTGCGCACCTGCTCGCGCGGCACGCGGCCGACGGCGTCCCAGCGCTCCTGGATCGAGAGCAGCACCCGCTTGGCCTTCTCGCGGTCCTGCTCCTGCAGGAGCGGCTCCGCCTCCTCGAGGAGGGCGAGCTTGAGGTCGAGGTTCTCGGTGTACTCGACGCTCTCCTGCGCGACGATCTCGGCCTTGGCGCCGTAGATCGCGTCGCCGGCGGCCTTGAAGCGCGCCCAGAGCGCGTCGTCGAACCGCTTGCCTGCGCGGCCTGCGACCCGCCAGCGCTCCAGGAGCGCGCGGTAGTCCGGGATGGCATCGGCGCCCTGCGGCACCAGCGCCTCGGCCTGGTCGATGAGCGCCTGCTTGGCCTGCTTGGCCTCGCGGTGCGCGGAGTCGAGGTCGGCGAAGAACGCCTTGCGGTTCTGCTCGATCGTGGTGCGCGCTCCGCGGAACCGGCGCCACAGCTCGTTCGCGTCGTTCTTGGGAAGGCGCGGGCCCTGCTGCTGGTGGTTCTGCCAGCGGGCGAAGAGGTCGTCGATCGCGGCGCTGGCCTGCTTCCACTGCGTCTTCGCCGGGTCGACCGCCGCCAGGGCCTCGGCCTCGGCGACGATGGCCTCGCGGTGGGCGAGGGCCTCGGACAGCGCGGCCTTCGACTCGGCCGCCTGCTGCTCGGTCAGATCCTCGACGGAGCCGCTCAGCGCGTCGACCCGGGTCTGCAGCGACTCGAGGTCGCCGACGGCGTTCGCCTGCGCGATGGCCGCGGACAGCGACTGCACCGTGCGGGCGACGTCTCCGGCGGGCGCGCCCCGCTTGGCGCGCTGCTCGAGCAGGGAGACCTGCCCGGCGAGCTCCGTGTACTTGCGCTCGTAGTAGGCGAGCGCCTCCTCGGGAGTCGCATCGGGGTACTGGCCGACCTCTCGCTCCCCGTCGCCGACGCGGACGTAGACCGTCCCGTCGTCGCCGACCCGTCCCCACGGCTGCTGGTCACTCATCGCTCGGAGCCTCACCTTGCTGTTCGATGTCGTGCTTCTCGGTGCCCGTCGCGTCGTCGGCCGGTGGGGCTCGACGGCCGGAGGGCCGAAGACCGCGCTCGGCCGCGAACGGGCAGTGACGACAAGCCTATTGCACTCCCCGCGCGGGCGGACCGTGACGACGCCGCGGGTGCGGCTACTGGACGGAGACGGAGGTGATGGTCACGGGCTCGGCGGGGGCGCCGTCACCCGATCCGTCGGCCGTGCCCTTCGACACGACGTCGCTGACGAGGGCGTCGAGTCCCGAGGTGACCTGCCCGAGCACGGTGTACCCGCCGGCCGCGTCGGCGGGCAGGGTCGTGTCCTGGTAGACGACGAAGAACTGGCTTCCCTGGCTGTAGCCGTTGCCGCCCTGGCGGGCCATCGCGATGGTCCCGGCCGGGTAGACGCCGTCCTCGGGCGCGTTCTCGACGGGACCGTAGCTGTAGCCGGGGCCGCCGGTGCCGTCGCCGTCCGGGTCGCCGCACTGGAGGACGTAGAGGCCCTCCGTGGTGAGGCGGTGGCAGGAGACGCCGTCGTAGAAGCCGGACTGCGTCAGCGAGATGAAGGAGGACACCGCCTGCGGGGCAGCGGCGCCGGCGAGCGTGATGCCCAGCGGGTCCTCGCCGATCGTGAGCGTGCCCGTCCAGTCGCGGCCCTCGGCGATGTCGGAGGAGGGGACGTCGCCGGTGTTCGCCCCCGTCGCCTCGGGCGTCGGGGTCGCGGAGGAGGAGGAGGTCGGCTCGGCGACCGGGGTGCCGGGGCCGCCGGAGAAGTAGAGGATCTGGGCGACGACCGCGAGCCCGATCACGACGACGGCGGCGATCGCCGCGATCACGTTGTCGCGCACGCGCCGCTTCTGCCTCGAGCGGTGGAGGCTCTGACGGGCCTGGTAGGCCCGGAGCCGGGTGCGCGCCTCGCGGTCGTTCGACTTGCCCTGGGCCACGTGTTCCTCCGACGTCCTCGTCCGCGCGGCTTCGGCGCGGCGGCCCGCGCACGCAGGCCGCGTCGAGCCTACGAGAACCGCCGGAGGCGCGACAAACGCCGCTCCGTCGCGCCGGGCAGTCGGGCCGGGGCTCTGTCGGAGGCCGTCGTTACGCTGGGGGCATGACCATGCAGCAGGCCGGACTCCGCTCCGGGGCGACTCCGCTCGCCGTGCGGATGCGGCCGCGCAGCCTCGAGGAGGTCGCCGGCCAGCGCCACCTCCTGACGCCCGGCTCGCCCCTGGTCGCCCTCGCCGCCGACACGACGGGGGAGCGGGGAGCGGTGTCCGTGATCCTCTGGGGCCCTCCCGGCACGGGCAAGACCACGCTCGCGCAGGCGGTGGCCCACTCCAGCGGCCGCCGCTTCGTCGAGCTCTCCGCCGTCACGGCGGGCGTGAAGGACGTGCGGCAGGTGATGGAGGAGGCGCTCTCCACCCGCGACCTCTACGGCACGTCCACCGTGCTCTTCCTCGACGAGATCCACCGCTTCACCAAGGCGCAGCAGGACGCACTGCTGCCCGGGGTCGAGAACGGGTGGGTCATCCTCATCGCGGCCACGACCGAGAACCCCTCGTTCTCGGTGATCGCGCCGCTGCTCTCGCGCTCGCTCCTGCTGACCCTCGAGCCGCTCAGCGACGACGACCTGGGCGTCCTGGTCGACCGCGCCCTGCACGACGAGCGGGGTCTGCGCGACTCGGTGACGCTGGAGGAGGAGGCCCGGGCGAGCATCGTGCGGCTCGCCTCCGGAGACGCCCGGCGGGCGCTGACCGCGCTCGAGGCCGCCGCCACCTCCGCCCGCTCGGAGGCCCGCGAGGCCGACCGGGCCGCCCGCGCCGCCGCCGCGGAGGACCCGGACGAGGAGGACGAGGACGACGAGGGCGCTCCCGTCGAGGCCGCCGCCGAGGAGCCCGCGCTCCCCGTGATCACGACCGAGGTCGTCGCGCGCGCCGTCGACCGAGCCCTGCTGCGCTACGACCGCAACGGCGACGAGCACTACGACGTCATCAGCGCCTTCATCAAGTCCATCCGGGGCTCGGACGTCGACGCGGCGCTGCACTACCTGGCCCGGATGATCGAGGCGGGGGAGGATCCGCGGTTCATCGCCCGCCGCATCATCGTCTCCGCGTCCGAGGACATCGGCATGGCCGACCCGCAGGCGCTCGTCGTCGCGATCGCCGCGGCCGACGCCGTGCAGTTCATCGGCATGCCGGAGGGGCGCATCCCGCTCGCCCAGGCGGTCGTGCACCTGGCGACCGCCCCGAAGTCGAACGCGTCCTACTCCGCCATCGACGCGGCCATCGCGGACGTGCGCGCTGGCCGCGCGGGCCGGGTGCCGGCGCACCTGCGCGACGCGCACTACCCCGGCGCCAAGAAGCTCGGCCACGGGAAGGGCTACCGGTACCCGCACGACGCCGACCTCGGCGTCCTCGAGCAGCAGTACCTCCCGGACCCGCTCCAGGGCGCGCGGTACTACCGGCCCACCGAGCACGGCAACGAGCGCGACGTCTCCGCACGACTGGCGAAGCTCCTGCGCATCATCCGCGGCGACCGGGGCTGACCGCGCAGACCGCGAACTCGCGCGACCCGCACGGGAGGCCGTGGCCTGATAGTCTTGCGAGGTTGCCCACCGCTCTGTAGCCGAGCGGAGCAGCGCATCCCTCTGAATCGCGCAGCCCGCCACTGCGGTCACCCTTCCCCCGCACCCGCGGAGGACACGACCGCGGCGTCCGCCCTCCTCTCGGAGCCGGCGGTCGAGAGCTGCGACCGAACCTCTCAGACCTTGGAAGGACCACTGTGTCGACCACGTCCCGTACCCGCTCGAAGACGCGCCTCTCGCGCGCCCTCGGCATCCCCCTGACCCCGAAGGCCGCCCGCTACCTCGAGAAGCGTCCCTACGCTCCCGGCGAGCACGGCCGCTCGAAGCGCAAGGCCGACTCCGACTACGCGGTCCGCCTGCGTGAGAAGCAGCGTCTGCGCGCCCAGTACGGCATCCGCGAGAAGCAGCTCCGCATCGCCTTCCAGGAGGCGCGCCGCACCCAGGGCCTGACCGGTGAGAACCTGGTCGAGCTCCTCGAGATGCGCCTCGACGCCCTCGTCCTGCGCTCGGGCTTCGCCCGTACCACCGCGCAGGCCCGCCAGTTCGTCACCCACCGCCACATCATGGTGGACGGCAAGACGGTCGACCGCCCCTCCTTCCGCGTGAAGCCGGGCCAGGTCATCCACGTCAAGACCCGCTCCGAGGGCACCGAGCCCTTCCAGGTCGCCGCCGCCGGTGGACACGTCGACGTCCTCCCCAAGACCCCGGGCTACCTCGAGGTCGAGATCGACAAGCTGCAGGCGACGCTCCTGCGCCGCCCGAAGCGCGCCGAGGTCCCCGTGACCTGCGAAGTGCAGCTCGTCGTCGAGTACTACGCGGCCCGCTGAGTCCAGCCCCGCAGAGAAAGGCCCCGGTGTGCGCACCGGGGCCTTTCCCGTTCCCGGGGTCGCGATCCGGAGTGCCCGCCGCGCTCCGAGAGTCCCGCGCTGCGCCCGATCCGGCCGTCGCGCCCGAGCCGAGCGCCCGTCCCCGCGTCCGACCCTCTCGCGGGCCGTCGGTAGGCTGGAGTGCCGCGCTGGGCGGCATCGAACGGAGGTCACCGTGACCGGTGGAGACATCGCAGGGCTCATCGCCGCGGGGGTGTTCGCGATCCTGGTGGCGATCACCGCCGTCCCGCTCTGGAAGCTCGGGCGCGTCTTCGACAGCACGAGCGAGGCCATCAAGCAGGCCAGCGACGGCCTGACGCCGATCCTCGACGAGTCGGCCTCCACCCTCCGCGAGGCCAACCACCAGCTCGCGCGGGTGGACACGATCACCAAGGACGTCGCCGAGGTCACCGGCAACGTCAACGCGCTCGTCGCTCTCACGGCCGCGACCGTCGGCGGTCCGCTCATCAAGCTCGCCGGCTTCACCGCCGGAGTCCGCGCCGTGCTCGTCGCCGGACGGACGGCCGACAAGGCCGGAGCCGCGGTCGGCCGCTCCGCCGCGAAGCGCACGAAGCGCCCGCGCTCGAAGTAGCGCCGCGCCCGCGCCCTAGAATCGAACGGGTCGTCGCGCCGTCGCGCCCGCCCCGCCGCTGTGGAAGGACACCCCGTGAAGAACATCCTCCTGATCGTCATCGGGATCGGCCTCGGATTCGCGGTCGCCCACCAGGTCTCGCGCACCGAGGCGGGCGCCCGGCTCTTCGCCGACATCAACCGCACCGCGAAGGAGCTCGGCGAGGCCGTCTCCGAGGGCTACCACCAGCGCGAGGCCGAACTGAAGGCCGCCATCGGCGAGGGCTGACGCCCCGCCGCCCGACATCCGCGTCGTCACCGACCGAACCGTAACGGAACCCATGCAGACCGCAGACATCCGCAACCGCTGGCTCGACTTCTTCGGGAGCCGCGGCCACACCGTGGTCCCCTCCGCCTCCCTCGTGAGCGAGGACCCGAGCCTCCTCTTCACCGTCGCCGGCATGGTGCCGTTCGTGCCCTACCTCACCGGAGTGGTCCCCGCGCCCTACCCGCGTGCCACCAGCGTGCAGAAGTGCATCCGCACCAACGACATCGAGGAGGTCGGCAAGACGCCTCGTCACGGCACCTTCTTCCAGATGAACGGCAACTTCTCCTTCGGCGACTACTTCAAGGAGGGGGCGATCGGCTACGCCTGGGAGCTGCTCACGCGCGCCGAGAGCGACGGGGGACTGGGCTTCGACGAGAAGGACCTCTGGGTCACCGTCTACAAGGACGACGACGAGGCGATCGCGCTCTGGAAGACGATCGCGGGACTGCCGGACGAGCGCATCCAGCGCCTGGACAAGGACACCAACTACTGGTCGACCGGCCAGCCCGGCCCCGCGGGCCCCTGCTCCGAGATCTTCTTCGACCGTGGACCCGCCTACGGGATCGACGGCGGCCCGGCGACGGACGACGACCGCTACGTCGAGATCTGGAACCTCGTCTTCATGCAGTACCTCCGCGGCGAGGGCACGAGCAAGGTCGACTTCGACATCCTCGGCGAGCTGCCGCGCAAGAACATCGACACCGGCATGGGCCTCGAGCGCGTCGCCTTCCTCAAGCAGGGCGTCGAGAACATGTACGAGATCGACCAGGTCCGTCCGGTCCTCGATCGCGCCGCCGAGCTCTCGGGCCGCCGCTACGGAGCCGTCCACGAGGACGACGTCCGCATGCGCGTCATCGCCGACCACGTGCGCTCCTCGCTGATGCTGCTGTCGGACGGCGTGACGCCGTCCAACGAGGGGCGCGGCTACATCCTCCGCCGCCTGATGCGCCGCACGGTGCGCGCCATGCGCCTGCTCGGAGTGGACACCGCGACGTTCCCCGAGCTCTTCGCCGCCTCGCGCGACGCGATGGCGTCGGCCTACCCCGAGGTGTCCACGGAGTTCGAGCGCCTCTCGACCAGCGCCTACGGCGAGGAGGAGGCGTTCCTGCGCACCCTCGCGGCCGGCACCGAGATCCTCGACCTCGCGGTCCTGAAGACGAAGAAGGCCGAGTCGCCGACGCTGCCGGGCGACACCGCGTTCCTCCTGCACGACACCTTCGGGTTCCCGATCGACCTCACCCTCGAGATCGCCGAGGAGTCGGGTCTGACGGTCGACCGCGAGGCGTTCGATTCCCTCATGACCGCGCAGCGCACGCGTGCGAAGGCCGACGCGAAGTCGAAGAAGTCGGCGCTGGCCGATCTCTCGGTCTACGCCGACTTCCGCGCCCACGGCGAGACGCTGTTCACCGGCTACGACGTGCTCGACACCGAGACGCGCATCCTCGGCCTCATCGTCGGCGGGCACTCCGTCACGAAGGCGGTCGCGGGCGACATCGCCGAGGTGATCCTCGAGGCGACCAGCCTCTACGCGGAGTCGGGCGGCCAGGAGGCCGACGCCGGCCGCATCGTCGGCTCCGGCTTCGATCTCGAGGTCCTCGACGTGCAGAAGCCCGTCAAGGGGCTCATCAGCCACAAGGTCCAGGTCGCCAGCGGCGAGGTCGGAGTGGGCGACGCCGCCACCTCCGTCGTCGACCGCGACTGGCGCCGGGGCGCCACGCAGGCGCACTCGGGCACGCACCTCATCCACGCCGCGCTGCGCCAGGTGCTCGGTCCGCAGGCGCACCAGTCCGGCTCCTACAACAAGGCGGGCTACCTGCGCCTGGACTTCTCGTGGAACCAGGCCCTCTCGCTCGAGACCCGCAGCGAGATCGAGGAGATCGCCAACACGGCGATCCGTGACAACCTCGAGGTCGTCACGCGCGAGCTCCCGATCGACGAGGCGAAGGCGCTCGGCGCGATGGCCCTCTTCGGCGAGAAGTACGGCGACGTCGTCCGCGTGGTCGACATCGGCGGGCCCTGGTCGCGCGAGCTCTGCGCGGGCACCCACGTCGGGCGGTCGTCCGAGGTCGGCGTGATCAGCCTGGTCAGCGAGTCCTCGGTCGGATCGACCAACCGCCGCGTCGAGTCGCTCGTGGGCCGCGAGGCCTTCCAGGAGCTCGCCGCCGAGCGCGCCCTCGTCAGCACGATCTCGTCCTCGCTGAAGACCCCGCGCGAGCAGCTCCCCGAGCGGATCGGCGAGCTCGTCGCGAGCCTCAAGGCCGCTGAGAAGCGGATCGCCGCGTTCGAGGCCAAGGCCCTCGCCGACCGGGTGCCCGCCCTCGCCGCGACCCGCCGCACTGTGGGCGGCACGACCGTCGTCGCCGAGAGCATCGGCTCCGCCGGATCGACCGACGAGCTGCGCTCCCTCGTGACCTCCGTCCGCGAGCGGCTCGGCCAGGAGCCGGCCGTCGTCGCGCTCGCCGCCGACGTCTCGGGCAAGCCCGCGGTGATCGTCGCCACCAACCAGGCCGCCCGCGACCAGGGCCGCCGCGCGGGTGCGCTCGCCAGGCGCGCCGCCGGGATCCTCGGTGGCGGCGGAGGCGGCAAGGACGACCTCGCCCAGGGCGGCGGCTCCGACGTCTCCGCCATCGGCGCGGCGCTCGAGGCCGTGGTGCAGGAAGCGACCAGCTGAATGAGCCGGTTCGGCGTCCGGCTCGGCATCGATGTGGGCCGTGCCCGCATCGGGGTCGCCCGCTGCGACGCCGACGGCCTGCTCGCGGTGCCCGTCGAGACGGTCGCGCGGGCGGGCACTGACGGCGGATCCTCGGACGTCTCCCGGATCGCTCACCTCGCCGCCGAGTACGATGCCCAGGCGATCATCGTCGGACTGCCGTTGTCGCTGTCGGGGGCCGAGACGGCCTCGACGGAGGACGCGCGCGGATTCGCTCGACTGCTCGCCGAGGCGGTGCCCACCGCTCCGGTGCGGCTCGTCGACGAGCGGCTGTCGACGGTCACCGCTCAGAGCGCCCTGCACCGCTCCGGACGCACCACCCGCGGCTCCCGAGCCGTGATCGACCAGGTCGCCGCCGTGGTGATCCTGCAGCACGCCATCGATTCCGAGCGCTCGGCCGGCACCCCGGCCGGAGTCCTGCTCGAACCGAACGAAGGACCTCCCCGTGACCGACGTCCCCCCGAGCCGCCGCGACGCCCGCGCCGCCGAGCAGGCGCAGCCGACTCCGCCCGACCCGACTCCGGAGCAGCAGCCCGCGCCGACTGAGGCGCACGATCCGCTGGGCCGCCTCTTCACCGGGCCCGACGTGCCCGAGCCCCGCGGCCGCGACGACGCGGCCGCGTTCGACCCGGACGCGCGCCCGAAGCGGCGCCGCGCGGCTCCCGCGACGGGCGGCGCGAAGAAGCGCCGCAGCCGCCGCGGGCTCATCGGCGGGCTTCTGGCCTTCGGCGTCTTCGCCGCGCTCGTCGCCATCGCCGTGACGATCTTCCTCGAGCCCGTGCGCGGCCTGTTCGCCGAGCCCGAGCCGACCGACTTCACCGGCACCGGCTCGAGCGAGGTGCTGTTCACGATCCACCAGGGCGACGGCGGCAGCGACATCGCCAACAACCTCGTCTCGGACGGGGTCATCAAGTCGTACGACCCCTTCTACGACCTGCTCCTCGCTCAGAGCCCGGAGCCCGTCTTCCAGCCCGGCGCGTACTCGCTCAAGGCCGAGATGAGCGCCAAGGCCGCACTGTCGGCGCTGCTCGACTCCGAGTCGACGCGCCTCGCGAACACCTTCGTCATCCCCGAGGGGACGGCGCTCAAGGAGGCGCTGCCGCTCATCGCGGACGGCACCGGGGTCGCGCTGACGGACCTCGAGGCGGCCGCCGCCGACTGGGGCTCGTTCGGGCTCCCGGCCGGGGCGACGAGCCTCGAGGGGTTCCTGTTCCCCGCGACCTACGACATCGACCCGTCGACGCCGGCGCACGACATCCTGAAGACCCTGGTCGACCGGATGTACCAGTCGCTCGACCAGGCCGGCGTGCCGGCGGACGACCGCTACCGCGTCGTGGTGTTCGCGTCCCTCGTGCAGCGCGAGGCCCGCGTCGCCGAGGACTTCCCCAAGGTCGCGCGCGTGTTCCAGAACCGCCTCGACCAGGGGTGGCGCCTGCAGTCGGACGCGACCGTGGCGTACGGCACCGGCGCGACCGACCGCGTCTCGACCACGGACGCCGAGCGGAACGACGCCGGCAACGTCTACAACACCTACCAGCGCGACGGCCTGCCGCCCGCGCCGATCTCGAACCCGGGCGACGTGGCGATCGACGCGGTCATGCACCCCGCGGACGGCACCTGGATGTACTTCGTCACGGTGAACCTCGAGACGGGCGAGACGGTCTACTCCACCACCGACGCCGAGCACAACGCGGCCGTCGACCAGTGGCAGGCCTGGATGCGGGACCACCCGGAGTACCAGTGACGGCCGCCGGGTACCGCCTCGCGGTCCTCGGCGCGCCGATCGCGCACTCGAAGTCGCCCGCGCTGCACGCGGCCGCCTACCGGGTGCTCGGACTCGACTGGAGCTACCGCGCCGTCGAGACGACGGAGGCGACCCTCTCCGAGGTCGTGTCCGGTGAGCCCTGGCACGGACTGTCGCTGACCATGCCGCTCAAGCACGCGGTGCGACCGCTGCTGGCGGAGGAGGACGCGGTCGCCCGGGTCACCGGCGCGGTCAACACCGTGCTGGTCGACCGCTCCGGCCCGGCACCCCGCCTCCGCGGGTTCAACACCGACGTCGCGGGCATCGTGCGCGCCCTCGCCGAGGCGGGCGTCGTCTCGGCGGAGCGCGTCCAGGTGCTCGGCGGGGGAGCGACCGCCGCCTCCGCCCTGGCCGCCGCCGCCGAGCTCGGCGCGGCGCGGGTCGACCTCGTCCTGCGGACGGCGTCGAGGGCCGTCGAGCTCGCTCCGCTCGCGGAGTCGCTCGGCGTCCCGCTCTCGGTCCGCTCCTTCGCCGACTGGTCCACCGGAGCGCCACTGGTGATCTCGACGCTCCCCGGCGGGGCGGCGGACGGCCTCGACGTGCCCGACGCGGCGGTCGCGGGCTCGACCCTGTTCGACGTGGCGTACTCCCCGTGGCCGAGCGCGCTCGCCCGGCGCTGGGAGCAGGGCGGCTCCCCGGTCGTCTCCGGGCTCGGGATGCTGCTCCACCAGGCACTCGTGCAGGTGCGGATCTTCGTCGGCGGCGACCCGGTCCTGCCTCTCGATCGCGAGGACGAGGTGCTCGCGGCGATGCGCCGAGCCGTCTCGGCGGGTCCGGCGCACTGACCTCGTGTGCCAGAATCGGAGGATGCTCCGTTGGCTCACGGCCGGGGAATCCCACGGTCCCGAACTCGTCGCCGTCCTCGAAGGACTGCCGGCGGGCGTCCCCGTCTCCCTCGACGACATCCGCGCCGATCTGGCGCGCCGGAAGCTCGGCTACGGCCGCGGAGCCCGGATGAACTTCGAGCAGGACGAGCTGACGATCTCCTCCGGCGTCCGGCACGGAGCGACGATGGGCAGCCCCATCGCCCTGCGCATCGGCAACACGGAGTGGCCGCGCTGGGTCGACGTCATGTCGGCGGAGCCCCGTGACCCCGAGAGCCTGCCCAAGGGCCGCGGCGCCGCGCTCACACGGCCCCGCCCGGGCCACGCCGACCTCGTCGGGATGCAGAAGTACGGCTTCCCCGAGTCCCGCAACGTGCTCGAGCGCGCCTCCGCCCGCGAGACCGCGGCCCGCGTCGCCCTCGGCGCCGTCGCCCGCCGCTTCCTCGGCGAGCTCGGCGTCTCGCTCGTCAGCCACACCCTCGCCATCGGGCCGGTCCGCGTGCCCGAGGGCTCGCCGCTGCCCGGCCCGGCCGACGTCGCCGCCCTGGACGCGGATCCGCTGCGCTGCCACGACGCCGCGACCAGCGCCCTCATGGTCGCCGAGGTGGACCGCGCCCACGACGACGGCGACACTCTCGGCGGCGTGGTCGAGGTCCTCGCGTACGGTCTCCCGCCCGGACTCGGGTCCTACGTGCACTGGGACCGTCGTCTCGACTCCCAGCTCGCGGCGGCCCTGATGGGGATCCAGGCGATCAAGGGCGTCGAGGTCGGCGACGGCTTCCTCACCACCACCCGCCGCGGCTCGGAGGCGCACGACGAGCTCTTCCAGTCCGCCGCCGGCATCTCCCGGTCCAGCGACCGGGCCGGCGGCACCGAGGGCGGGATGAGCACGGGGACCGTGCTGCGGGTCCGCGCCGGCATGAAGCCGATCGCGACCGTGCCGCACGCGCTGCGCACCGTCGACGTCGCCACCGGCGAGGCAGCCGGCGCTCACCACCAGCGCTCCGACGTCTGCGCGGTGCCGGCGTCCGGTGTCGTCGCGGAGGCGATGGTCGCCCTGGTGCTCGCGAACGCCGTGCTCGAGAAGTTCGGCGGCGACAGCGTCACCGAGACCCGCCGCAACCTGCAGGGCTACCTCGCCGCCATCCCCGACGAGCTCCGCACGGCCGCCGCGAGCGACCCGGGTCTCGGGCTCGCCTGATGGCCGCGTCCTCGGCGGCCCGCTGATGGCGGGTCACGATATCGGCGCGGCCCGCGCCCGCCTCGTCCTGATCGGCCCGATGGGCGCCGGCAAGACGACGATCGGCAAGCGGGTCGCGAAGGCGCTGAGCGCCGGGTTCGTCGACTCCGACGCGGAGTTCGTGCGCACCCACGGCCCGATCGCCCCCTACTTCGACGCCCACGGCGAGCCGGCCTTCCGCCGGGAGGAGCGCCGTGTCGTCGAGCGCGCCGTCCGTCGCGACGTGGTGCTGAGCCTCGGCGGGGGAGCGGTGCTCGATCCCGCGACGCGCGCCGACCTCGCGGACGTGCCCGTCGTGCTCCTCACCACCACGGCCGAGGCCGTCCGCGACCGGCTCGGCTCCGGCTCCCGCCCGCTGGTGCGCGGCGGGGTCGGCGACTGGGTCCGCATCTTCGACGAGCGGCGCCCGGTCTACGAGTCCCTCGCGGACACCGTGGTCGACACCTCCCGGCGGCCGATCACCCTGATCGCCGCCGAGATCGCGGAGTGGGTGCGCGCGCAGCGCCCCTCCGCCACCCCTGCACCATCGGACCCGGCGGCCACGAGCCGCCCGAGCGGAAGAAAGTCATGAACGACGGCACCACCGCCATCCCCGTCGCCGGAGAGAACGGCTACGACATCCACGTCGGGCGCGGACTCCTCGACGGCCTCGCCGACGCGATCGGCCCCCGGGCCGCGAAGGTGCTCATCGTGCACCCGCCGACCCTCGCGGTCCTCGCCGCCGAGATCCGCGAGAGCCTGCTCGAGCGCTACGAGGTGCTGCTCGCCGAGGTCCCGGACGCCGAGGCCGCGAAGCGCGTGGAGGTGGCGGCCTTCTGCTGGCAGGTGATGGGGCAGTCGGACTTCACCCGCACGGATGTGGTCGTCGGCTTCGGCGGCGGCGCGATCACCGACCTGGCCGGCTTCGTCGCCGCCACCTGGCTCCGCGGGGTCGACCTGGTGCAGGTGCCGACCACCGTGCTCGGGATGGTCGACGCGGCCGTCGGGGGGAAGACCGGCATCAACACGGCCGAGGGCAAGAACCTCGTCGGCGCCTTCCACGCGCCGCGGGCGGTCGTCGCCGACCTCGACGTGCTGACCAGCCTCCCGCGCAACGAGATCCTGGCCGGCTTCGGCGAGATCGTGAAGTACGGGATGATCGCCGAGCCGCGCATCCTCGACATCATCGAGTCCGACATCGACCTGGCCACGGACCCGACGTCGGAGGAGTTCCGCAGCCTGGTCGAACTGTCGATCGGGATCAAGGCGCGGGTCGTCGGCGAGGACTTCACCGAGAAGGGCCTGCGCGAGATCCTGAACTACGGGCACACCCTCGGGCACGCGGTCGAGCACGCCGAGCGCTACCAGTGGCGCCACGGCGCGGCCGTCTCCGTCGGGATGATGTTCGCGGCCGAGCTCTCGCGCCTGACCGGATCGCTCAGCGACGCGGTCGTGGACCGCCAGCGCCGGGTCCTCGAGTCGCTGACCCTGCCGACGAGCTACCCGCTCGGACGGTGGGAGACGCTCCTCGCCGCGATGCAGCGCGACAAGAAGACCCGTGCGGGCATGCTCCGCTTCGTGGTCCTCGACGACATCGCCCGCCCGAGCATCCTGCAGGGGCCGGAGACGTCGCTGCTGTTCGCGGCGTACCAGGAGATCGGATCGTAGGTCCGACTCGGCTGAGCCCGGGCGGCGCCGTTGGGGCGATTCGCACGCGGCGTCCAGACTCCTCTGCCGACGGGGCCGCGTCGACTACACTCGACGGGTCAGCCGGACCGGCCGATATCGCCGCGCCCGCGTACCGGGCTCGCCGGCGCAGACTTCCACTGAAACGGATCCCCCTTCGCATGGCCTCTACCACCGACATCAAGAACGGCACCGTCCTCAGCATCGACGGCCAGCTCTGGAACGTCATCGACTTCCAGCACGTCAAGCCGGGCAAGGGCGGCGCCTTCGTCCGCACCAAGATGAAGAACGTCCTCACGGGCAAGGTCGTCGACAAGACCTTCAACGCGGGCGCCAAGATCGACACGGCCAACGTCGACCGCCGCGACTTCCAGTACCTCTACCGCGACGGCGCGGACTTCGTGTTCATGGACACCAGCGACTACGACCAGATCACCGTCCCCGAGGCGGTCGTCGGCGACGCGGCGAACTTCATGCTCGAGAACCAGAACGTGACCCTCGCCCTGCACGACGGCGACCCGCTCTACATCGACCTCCCCGCCTCGGTCGTCCTCGAGATCACCTACACGGAGCCGGGCCTCCAGGGCGACCGCTCGACCGGCGGCACCAAGCCCGCGACGGTCGAGACCGGCTACCAGATCCAGGTCCCGCTGTTCCTCGAGCAGGGCACGAAGGTCAAGGTCGACACCCGCACGGGCGACTACCTCGGCCGCGTCAGCTGAGCCGGGCCTCCCGTGAGTGCTCGCACGAAGGCGCGCAAGCGCGCCCTCGACATCCTCTACAACGCCGACGTCCGGCAGATCAGCTTCGCCCAGTCGCTGCGCGCCGAGGCCGAGCGGGCGGCGAACGAGCCGGCCCGTGAGGCCTCGTGGCTCTACGCCCGCGAGATCGTCGACGGGGTCATCGACCACGCCGACGAGATCGACGAGCTGATCGCCCGGCTCGCCCAGGGCTGGACACTCTCGCGCATGCCGCTGGTCGACCGCGCGATCCTCCGGATCGGGGTGTGGGAGATCCTGCACAACGACGCGGTACCCGACGGCGTCGCCATCTCGGAGGCCGTCGAGGCCGCCACGTCGCTGTCGACCGACGACTCGGCGGGCTTCATCAACGGGCTCCTCGCCTCCGTCGCGGAGTCCCGCACGACGGCCTGACCCGCCCCGGCGACCTGCTCGGCCCGCCGGATCCCCGTGATCGGGCGGGCCGAGGTCGTTCCCGGGCTGCCCGTCCGGCGGGCAGCGCGTCGGCCCCTATACTCGACACGGCTTTTCCTTTAACAGCCGTCCTGTGAGGCGGGGAAGGAGGTCGGTGTGACGGCACGAATCGTGCTCAACGGCGCTGACATCACGCGAGCGCTCACGCGCATCGCCCACGAGATCCTCGAGTCGAACCGCGGCCCCGAGTCGCTGGTCGTCCTCGGCATCCCGACGCGCGGCGTCGCCCTCGCGAGGCGCATCGCCGAGACGATCGCGCGGATCGAGCCGGACGGGCCCCCCGTCTTCGCCGGCTCCCTCGACGTGACGATGTACCGCGACGACCTCTCCCGGCACCCGGTCCGCACCCCCGCGCGCACCGCCGTCCCCGCGAGCATCGACGGCCGAACCGTGGTCCTCGTCGACGACGTCCTCTTCTCGGGCCGCACCATCCGCGCCGCCCTGGACGCCCTCAGCGACATCGGCCGTCCGCGAGCCGTGCGGCTGGCCGCGCTGGTCGACCGCGGACACCGCGAGCTCCCGATCCGGGCGGACTTCGTCGGCAAGAACCTGCCGAGCAGCCTGAGCGAGCGGATCAACGTCCGGCTCGTCGAGACGGACGGTGAGGACCTGGTCGCGATCGAGTCGCAGGCCACCGGCGAGGAGACGGCTCCGTGAAGCACCTGCTCTCGACCCGGGACCTCGACCGCGCGAGCGCGATCGCACTCCTCGACATCGCCGAGGACATGGCGGACGTGCAGAACCGCGAGGTCAAGAAGCTGCCGACCCTGCGCGGGAAGACCGTGGTCAATCTCTTCTTCGAGGACTCCACCCGCACGCGGATCTCGTTCGAGGCGGCGGCGAAGCGGCTCTCGGCCGACGTCATCAACTTCAGCGCGAAGGGCTCCAGCGTCTCCAAGGGCGAGAGCCTGAAGGACACCGCGCAGACGCTCGCCGCGATGGGCGCCGACGGCGTGGTCATCCGCCACAGCGCCTCCGGAGCCCCTGCGGTTCTGGCGGCGAGCGGCTGGATCGACGCGTCGATCCTCAACGCCGGTGACGGGACCCACGAGCACCCGACCCAGGCGCTCCTGGACGCGTTCACCGTCCGCCGGCGCCTGCACGGCGCCTCCGCGTCCCGCGGCAAGAGCCTCGACGGCGTCGCGGTCACGATCGTGGGCGACGTCCTGCACTCGCGGGTGGCGCGCTCGAACGTCTGGCTGCTGACGGCGCTGGGCGCCGAGGTGACCCTGGTCGCACCGCCGACCCTCGTGCCGGTCGACACGCGCGACTGGCCCGCGACCATCCGCTTCGATCTGGACGAGGCGATCGACACCGGGCTCCCCGACGTCGTGATGCTCCTGCGCATCCAGCTCGAGCGGATGTCGAGCGGGTTCTTCCCCAACGGCCGGGAGTACGCGCGGATCTGGGGCCTCGACGACGAGCGGCTCGCCCGGCTGGGTCCCGATACCATCGTCATGCACCCCGGACCCATGAACAGGGGCGTCGAGATCTCCTCGGCGGCCGCCGATTCGAGCCGCTCCACGGTGCTCGAACAGGTCACGAACGGAGTGTCCGTCCGGATGGCCGCGCTCTACCTGCTGCTGTCCGGCGAACGGGAGGTCCACTGATGAGCACTGCCCAGCCGCTTCAGAGCACGGCGCCGGAGCGGATCCTGATCTCGGGGGCGACGCTCGCCGACGAGTCGACCGCCGACCTGCTGATCGACGGGGGCGTGATCGTCGAGATCGGCGCCGACCTCGACTCGCGCGGGGCCCGCGTGATCGACGCCGACGGCCTGCTGGCGCTGCCCGGCCTGGTCGACCTGCACACCCACCTGCGCGAGCCGGGGTTCGAGCAGAGCGAGACGATCCTCACCGGCACGCGAGCTGCGGCCGCCGGAGGCTTCACCGCCGTCTTCGCGATGGCGAACACCTCGCCGGTGCAGGACACCGCGGGCGTGGTCGAGCAGGTGCAGAGCCTGGGCGAGGACGCCGGCTACGCGACGGTCCGCCCGATCGGCGCGGTGACCGTGGGTCTGGCGGGGGAGTCGCTCGCCGAGCTCGGCGCGATGGCCCGCAGCCGCGCGGCCGTGCGGGTCTTCTCGGACGACGGGAAGTGCGTCTCGGACGCGCTGCTGATGCGCCGCGCTCTCGAGTACGTCAAGGCGTTCGACGGAGTCGTCGCCCAGCACGCGCAGGAGCCGCGGCTCACCGTGGGCGCGCAGATGAACGAGGGCGCCGTCTCCAGCGCCCTCGGCCTGCAGGGCTGGCCCGCCGTGGCCGAGGAGGCGATCATCGCCCGCGACGTGCTCCTCGCCGAGCACGTGGGCTCCCGCCTGCACGTCTGCCACGTCTCGACCGCGGGCTCGGTCGACGTCATCCGCTGGGCGAAGGCCCGGGGGATCGACGTGACCGCCGAGGTCACCCCCCACCACCTGCTCCTCACCGAGCAGGCCGTCGCCGGCCAGGACGGGCCGAGCTACGACGCCCGCTTCAAGGTGAACCCGCCGCTGCGCCGCGACGAGGACGTGCTCGCCCTCCGCGAGGCCCTCGCCGACGGCACCATCGACATCGTCGCCACCGACCACGCGCCGCACCCGGTCGAGGCGAAGGACTGCGAGTGGGACGCCGCGGCGTTCGGCATGGTCGGCCTCGAGAGCGCGCTGAGCGTGGTGCACGCCGCCGTCGTCGAGGACGGGCGGATGAGCTGGTCCGACGTCGCGCGCGTGCTCTCCTCCGCCCCCGCCCGCATCGGCCGGCTCGACGGCTACGACCGCGCCCTCGCCGTCGGGGCCGCCGCGAACGTCGTGCTCTACGACCCGGAGGCGCGACGCCGCTTCTCCGTCGAGGACCTGCGCGGCCGCAGCGGCAACTCCCCGTACCTCGGTCGCGAGCTGCCGGGCCGCGTCGTCGCCACCCTCCACCGGGGCTTCCCGACCGTGCTGGACGGCGAGCTCGTCGACGCGGCGGTCGTCGCCGCCTCCGCGAAGGCCTCCCGTGGATAGGGCCGCGATCACGATCGTCATCGCCGCGGTCGTCGTCCTCGTCTTCGTCGGCATGCTGCTCTCCTGGCGCGCGCGGCGCCGCCGCTCGGCCGCCCTCGCGCCGGAGCCCGTGCCCGCGTCCTCGCTGGGCGCCGAGGTCGAGCGCGTCGACCTCCCGTACGTGGCCACGACCCGCTTCGAGCAGCCGCTCGAGCGCGTCGTGCTGCCGGGGCTCGGCTTCCGCGGCAACGCTGTGCTGCGCCTCCACGAGCGCGGCGTCGTGATCGCCCCCGTCGGCGAGCGCGAGACGGTGATCCCGGCCTCCCTCCTGCGCGGAGCGGGCCAGGGCAGCTACGTGATCGACCGCGTCGTCGAGGAGGGCGGCCTGCTCGTGATCTCCTGGTCGCCCCGCGGCGACGAGACCGTCGACAGCTACCTCCGCGTGGCCGAGCCCGCCCTCCGGGCGCACCTGGTCGCCGAGCTGCAGCGCCTCGCCGGCCCCCGTTCCTCCCCCTCGGGGAGGGCGAGGTCCTCGCCGGA
>NZ_PSWE01000039.1:0-26596 GCF_002932195.1 Rathayibacter sp. AY1C4
GCATCCCCTCGGTGTCGACCTCGTCCCCCGTGAGGAGCAGGTCGACCGCGACGGGGCGGCGGGGTCGGGCGCGGCGGCGGGCTCGCCGGGAGGTGCGACGGTCGCCCAGGAATCGGGCATCGGCGGCTCGACCGGCGGCATGTCCTCCTCCGGCGGCTCCTCGTCGAACGGGGGCTCGTCGCCGGCGGGAGCGGCTTCAGCGGCGGCGAGGGGGGCGGCGCGCACCGGCTCGGCGGCCGCGGCGGGGGCCTCCACCGGAGCGGAGGGAGCAGCCGCCTCGGCCGCAGGGGTCGGATCGGCGGGGATCGCCACCGTGGCCCAGCCGTCGGAGCCGGTCGCGGCCGGGATCGGCGCAGCCGGAGCGGGCGCGGCGGTCGCCTCGACGGCGGCGCGTTCGGCCTCCGGGGCGGCTGCGCGAGGCTCGACGCGGGCGATGTACTTCACCCGCAGGCCGAGGACCTGCTGGATCGCCTGACGCAGGTACTCGCTGACTCCGGGCTGCCCCGCGGTTCCCGGCATCTTGAACGACTCGACGTCGTTCTGGCTCGGGAACGAGAGGGTCAGCACGTCGTCCTTGAGGGCGCGCACCTGGGCGGTGTAGGCCACCAGCCAGGCGGTCATCTTCGCCTTCTGCACGACCTCGAGGATCTCGGGCCAGGTGTCCTTCATCCGCTGGAGGGTGACCGCGCCGTCGGCGGGTGCGTCGCCCGCGGCCGCAGCGGGTGCGGAGGCGGCGGCCGCGGAGGCGGCGGCCGCCTCAGTGGACGCAGCGGCCTGATCCGACGGCTCCTGCTCGACCGGCTCCGGACGAGCCGCCGCGGCGGTCGTCGCGCGGGGGCGTCCTGACTCGGCCGGCGCGGACTCGTCCGCCTCCGGGGCGGCCGCCGTCTCGTCGGGCGCCGTCACCGGCGGCGCAGCGACCGGTGCGGACGCCGTCACCGGCGCCTCGGTGCGCGGAGCGGCCGCGATGGACTCGGGCACCGAGCCGGGAGCGGCGGCGTGCGAGGCGTGGTGGGTCTCGGGCGCACGGGACGGCTCGGACGCGCGCGACGCCTCGGACGACCGCGGGGCGGGCGCCGCGGACTCGCGCGGCGCGGCCACGTGCCGCGGGCGCTCCTCCTGGGCCGCAGCGGGCGCGATGCCGGCGCCGGTGCCGTGCACCAGGGTGCGGGCGATCATCAGCTCGAGGTGCAGGCGCGGCGAGGTCGCACCGGTCATCTCGGTGAGGGCCTCGTTGACCACGTCGGCGATGCGCGAGAGCTCGGCCAGGCCGAGCGCGCGCGACTGGCCGGCCATGCGGTCGAGCTCGTCCTGCGAGACGCCGCGGAGCACGGCCGAGGCCGCTCCCCCGGTCGCCGCGACGACGATCAGGTCGCGGAGCTTCTCGAGCAGGTCCTCGACGAAGCGGCGCGGGTCCTGCCCCGTCTGGATGACGCGGTCGACCGCTCCGAACGCCTCGGCGGAGTCGTGCTCGGCGAGCGCGTCGACCACCTCGTCGAGCAGGGCGCCGTGGGTGTAGCCGAGGAGGGCGACGGCCCGCTCGTACTCGACGGTCTCGGCCTCGGAGCCGGCCATCAGCTGGTCGAGCAGGGAGAGCGTGTCGCGGACGGACCCGCCGCCCGCGCGGACCACGAGCGGCAGCACGCCGGCCGCCACGTGCACGCCCTCGCGCTCGCAGAGCTCCTGCGTGTAGTCGAGCATCTGCGCCGGCGGGACGAGCCGGAACGGGTAGTGGTGCGTGCGCGAGCGGATCGTGCCGATGACCTTGTCCGGCTCTGTGGTCGCGAAGATGAACTTCACGTGCTCCGGCGGCTCCTCCACGATCTTGAGCAGCGCGTTGAAGCCCTGCGGCGTGACCATGTGCGCCTCGTCGAGGATGAAGATCTTGAAGCGGTCGCGCGCCGGGGCGAAGATGGCGCGCTCGCGCAGATCGCGCGCGTCGTCGACTCCGTTGTGGCTCGCCGCGTCGATCTCGACCACGTCGAGCGAGCCCTGGCCCTCGCGGCTGAGCTCGACGCAGCTGTCGCAGACGCCGCAGGGGGTGTCGGTCGGGCCCGTCGCGCAGTTGAGGCAGCGGGCGAGGATGCGCGCCGAGGTGGTCTTGCCGCAGCCGCGGGGGCCGCTGAAGAGGTAGGCGTGGTTGACGCGGTTGGTGCGGAGCGCCGTCATGAGCGGATCCGTCACCTGGGACTGGCCGATCATCTCGGCGAACGTCTCGGGCCGGTACCGGCGATACAGGGCTGCTACCACCCGTCAACAGTAGCCGCGACCTCCGACACCGGAGCCGGGACGGCGGAGACCGGAGCGCGCGTAGCCTCGGTCCCGTGCTCCCACCGCCTCCGCTCCCCCGCTTCGACGCGGTCGTGCTCGCCGGCGGACGCGCCTCCCGCCTCGGCGGCGCGGTCAAGCCGCTCCTCCGGCACCGCGAGTCGACGCTCCTCGGCACCGCCCTAGCAGCCGTGCGCGGAGCCGAGCGGAGGGTCGTGGCCGGACCGTCGTCGCTCGCACCGGCCGTCGACGGCGCCGAGCTCGTCCAGGAGGATCCGCCGTTCGGCGGCCCGGTCGCGGGCCTGGCCGCCGCGCTGCCCCTGCTCGACCGCCCGGGCGCTCCGGGCTGGGTCGTCGTGCTCGCCGCCGATCTCGTCGCCCCCGCTCCCGCCGTGCACACCCTGCTCGAGGTCGCGTCGAACGCCGTCGAGGCCTCCCTCCTGGCCGTCGACGCGAGCGGCCGAGCCCAGCAGCTCCTCGGCGTGCACCGGCGAGCGACCCTCGTCGAAGCGCTCACCGCGCTCGGCGATCCCGACGGCTCCTCGGTGCGCGCCCTCCTCCGGGACCTTCCCCCGCGGCTCGTGACGGTGCCCGGAGGGACGACCGACGACGTCGACGCGCCCGCCGACGCGCACCGGCACGGGATCGACCTGCCGGGCCCGTGCGGCGCAGACTGAGCGGATGGACGACACGACCGGCCCCCGCCCCTCCGCCTCCGACGGCGCCCGCCCCACGGAGGAGGTGCTCGCCGGCTGGTGGGCCGAGCTGTGCTCCGCGCTCGGCCTCAACGAGGTCCCGGTGGACCCGGACGCCCTGCTCGCCCTCGCCGGTCGCGCGGCGCACGGAGTGGTCCGGCCGGCGGCTCCGCTGACCACGTTCCTCGCGGGCTACGCGGCGGGCCTGGCCGGGGGCGGCCGGGACGCGCTCGACGCGGCGCTCACGGCCTCGCACCGGGCGGTGGACGAGCGTACGCATGCCTCCTGAGACGCTACTCCACCGGCCTCGATCCGGCACCAGGCCGACGCCGTACGGTTCCCCCGAGTCCCGGTGCCGCGGCTCGGACCGAGAGCGGCGCAGGACTCCCGCGGCCGACTGCGCCGCGGTCGTCCATCTGAAGGAGCCCCGCATGTCAGGCAACAGAGCCGTCGCCTACAAGTCCCCCGGAGTCGTCGAGGTCATCGACATCGACTACCCCACCTTCGAGCTGAAGGACGGACCCGGCGTCAATCCGGCGAACATCGGGCGGAAGCTGCCGCACGGCGCCATCCTCCGCACCGTCTCCACCAACATCTGCGGCTCGGACCAGCACATGGTCCGCGGCCGCACCACCGCTCCGTCGGACCTCGTGCTCGGCCACGAGATCACCGGCGAGGTCGTGGAGGTCGGCCCCGACGTCGAGTTCGTCAAGGTCGGCGACATCGTGTCCGTGCCGTTCAACATCGCCTGCGGCCGCTGCCGCAACTGCAAGGAGCGCAAGACCGGCATCTGCCTCAACGTGAATCCGGACCGCCCGGGCAGCGCGTACGGCTACGTCGACATGGGCGGCTGGGTCGGCGGGCAGGCCGAGTACGTGATGGTCCCCTACGCCGACTGGAACCTCCTGGTGTTCCCGGACCGCGATCAGGCGCTCGAGAAGATCCTCGACCTGACGATGCTCTCGGACATCTTCCCGACGGGCTTCCACGGCGCGGTGACCGCCGGGGTCGGCGTCGGCTCCACGGTCTACGTCGCAGGAGCGGGACCGGTCGGACTCGCCGCGGCGGTCGGAGCGCAGCTGCTCGGAGCGGCCGTCGTGATCGTCGCGGACCTCAACGAGGAGCGTCTGGCGCAGGCGCGCTCCTTCGGCTGCGAGACGGTCGACGTCTCGAAGGGCGATCCGGCCGGCCAGATCGAGCAGATCCTCGGCGTGCCCGAGGTCGACTGCGGAGTGGACGCCGTCGGCTTCGAGGCGCACGGCAACGGCGCCGACTCGGGGAAGGAGGCGCCGGCGACGGTGCTGAACTCGCTGATGTCGATCACCGCGGCGGGCGGCGCCCTCGGCATCCCGGGCCTCTACGTCACAGGCGACCCGGGCGGAGTCGACGAGGCGGCCCAGGAGGGCTCGCTGTCGATCCGCCTCGGGCTCGGCTGGGCGAAGTCGCTGTCCTTCACCACGGGCCAGTGCCCGGTCATGAAGTACAACCGGCAGCTGATGATGGCGATCCTGCACGACCGGGTCCACATCGCCGACGCGGTCCAGGCCACCGCGATCAGCCTGGACGACGCTCCCCGCGGCTACGCCGACTTCGACAAGGGCGCCGCGAAGAAGTTCGTGCTGAATCCGAACGGCTACCTGGGATGACCGACGGGGCGGGTCCTGCCCAGGGCCCGCCCCGAGCCCCGGGAGAATGGACGGGATGAGCGCACACGGGCACGAGGCGACCGACTGGGACGAGGCCAGGCGGATCGTCGGCGAAGCGGTGGCGCGCTCCGGCGTCTCGACAGTCCCCCTCCTCGACGCCCGCGGAGCCGTCCTCGACCGCGCCGTCACCGCCGCCCGGCCGCTCCCCCACTACGACTCCTCGGCCATGGACGGCTGGGCCGTGCGCGGACCCGGGCCCTGGCCGCTCGAGGACGGCACCGCCGCGCCGATCGTCACCGGAGCCGCCGTGCCCGACTGGAGCGACGCGGTGCTGCCGTCCGAGCAGGGCGCGGTCCGCGACGACCTGCTCACGGCGCGGGCGCCCCTCCCGCCCGGCCGCCACGTCCGGTGCGCGGGCGACGAGGCCGCCCGCGGAGCCGTGCTGGTCGATGCCCGGACCCGCCTCACTCCCGCGCACCTCGCCCTGCTCGCAGTCGCCGGGATCGACGCGCTCGACGTCCGCCCGCCCGCCGCGGTCGACCTGCTCCTCACGGGGGACGAGGTCGACACCGAGGGGATGCCGCCCGCCGGACGGGTGCGCGACGCGTTCACGCCGCTGCTGCCCGCGCTGGTCGAGCTCTCGGGCGGAGCCGTGGGAGAGATCGTGCGCCGCGGCGACGACGAGGAGGCGATCGCACGGACGCTGCTGGCGGGCACGGCGCCGATCCTCCTCACGACGGGCGGGACCGGGCGCTCCCGGGTGGACGCGGTCCGTCGCGCCCTCGATGCGGTGGGCGCGCGCGTCCTCGTCGACGGCGTCGGCATGCGCCCCGGCCACCCGACCATGGCTGCGCTGCTGCCGGGCGGGACGCTGGTGATCGCGCTGCCGGGCAATCCGCTCGCCGCCCTGCTCGCGGCGCTCTCCTTCCTGCCGCCGGCCCTCGACGCGGCGTCGGGCGCCGCTGCCCGACCTCTCGGCCGGGGCGTCCTCGCCGAGCCGCTCGGGCGCGCGGGGACCACGGTGCTCGTGCCCGTCTCCTCCGGCGAGGACGGCTGGCGGGCCTCCGCCGGCATCCGCTCGCACATGCTCACCGGTCTCGCCGCCTCGGAGGCCGTGGCCGTCGTGCCCGCACCGGGAGCGGCAGCGGGCGACTCGGTGCGCCTGCTGCCGCTGCCCTGGTGAGGCCTACGCCGCCGGTTCGAGGCGGATCACGACCGACTTCGAGGTCGGCGTGTTGCTGATCTTCGCGGTCGAGTCCAGCGGTACGAGGACGTTCGTCTCGGGGTAGTAGGCGGCCGCGCAGCCGCGGGGCGTGTCGTACGCCACGACGCGGAACGCCTCCGCCCGCCGCTCGACGCCGTCGGGCCACTCCGAGACCAGGTCGACCATCGCGCCGTCCGCGAAGCCCAGCTCGGCGACGTCGTCGGCGTGGACGAACACCACCCGGCGGCCGTCGTGGATCCCGCGGTAGCGGTCGTCCTTGCCGTAGATCGTGGTGTTGAACTGGTCGTGCGAGCGCAGCGTCTGCAGCAGCAGCCTGCCCTCCGGAACCCGCGGGTACTCGAGCGGATTCGCGGTGAAGCGGGCCAGGCCGGAGGGGGTGTCGAAGCGGCGCGAGTCGCGCGGCGGGTGCGGGAGGACGAAGCCGCCGGGCACGTCGATCCGGGCCTCGAAGCCGTCGAAACCGGGGACGACGTTGGCGATGTGCGAGCGGATGCGGCGGTAGTCGTCGCGCAGTCCCGCCCAGTCGACCCGGGGGACGTTCTCGCGGCCCTCGAGCAGCCGCTCCGCGATCCCCGTGAGGATCGCCACCTCCGAGCGCAGGCCCGGGCTCGGCGGGCGCAGGCGGCCCCGGGAGGCGTGCACGGCGCTCATCGAGTCCTCGACCGTGACCCGCTGCTCGCCCGAGCGCTGCACGTCGGAGTCGGTGCGGCCGAGGGTGGGCAGGATCAGCGCGCGCCGGCCGGTGACCACGTGCGAGCGGTTGAGCTTGGTCGAGACGTGGACGGTGAGGGCGAGCGAGCGCATCGCCGCCTCCGTCACTCCGCTGTCGGGCGTCGCCCGGGCGAAGTTGCCGCCGAGCCCCATGAACACGCGGGCCTTCCCGTCGCGCATCGCCCGGATCGCGGCGACCGTGTCCGTCCCGTGCACGCGCGGGGAGGAGAAGGAGAACTCGCGGTCGAGCGCGTCGTGGAAGGAGTCCGGCATCCGCTCGAAGATGCCCATCGTGCGGTCGCCCTGCACGTTCGAGTGGCCGCGCACCGGGCAGACGCCCGCGCCGGGCTTGCCGATGTTGCCGGTGAGCAGGAGCACGTTGACGACGTCCTTGAGCGTCGCGACCGAGTGCGCGTGCTGCGTGAGGCCCATCGCCCAGCAGACGACGGTGCCCTCGGACGCCGCGATCAGCTCGGCGACGGTGCGGATGCGCGTCTCGTCGATCCCGCTCGCCCGCTCGATCTCGTCCCACTGGACCTCCCGCAGCCCGTGGAGGTACTCGGCGAGGCCGCCGGTGCTCTCGCGGATGAAGGCGTGGTCGAAGACGTCGCCGCGCGCCTCCTCCGCCTCGAGCAGCGCCTTGCCCAGACCCTGGAACAGGGCCTGGTCGCCGCCCAGCCGGACCTGGAGGAAGTGGTCGGCGAGGGCCGTGCCGTCGCCCAGGGTGCCGCGGACGGTCTGCGGGTTCTGGAAGCGGAGCAGCCCCGCCTCCGGCAGCGGATTCACGGCCACGATGGTGCCGCCGGCGCGCTTGGCGCGCTCCAGCGCGGTCAGCATCCGCGGGTGGTTCGTTCCGGGGTTCTGGCCGGCGACGATGATCAGCGGTGCCCGCTCCACGTCGCGCAGGCTCACCGAGCCCTTGCCGATCCCGATCGTCTCAGTGAGGGCGGATCCGCTGGACTCGTGGCACATGTTCGAGCAGTCGGGCAGGTTGTTCGTGCCGAAGCCGCGGACCATCAGCTGGTAGACGAAGGCCGACTCGTTCGAGGTCCGGCCGGACGTGTAGAAGATCGCCTCGTCGGGGCTCGCGCAGGCCCGCAGCTCCTCAGCCACGAGGTCGAGCGCCTCATCCCAGCCCACCGGCCGGTAGTGCGTGGCGCCCTCCTCGAGCAGCATCGGCTCCGTCAGCCGGCCCTGCTGGCCGAGCGCGAAGTCGTCCCACTCCTCCAGCTCCGCGACGGGGTGCGCGGCGAAGAAGGCCGATGTGACGGTGCGGAGCGTGGCCTCCTCGGCGACCGCCTTCGCTCCGTTCTCGCAGAACTCGGCGACGTGGCGCTTGTCGCCCTCCGGCCAGGCGCAGCCCGGGCAGTCGAATCCGGTCTTCTGGTTCACCCGCAGGAGCGTCTCGGCGCTGCGCACCGGGCCCATCTGCTTGAGCGAGATCTCGAGGGCGTGGGCGACGCCGGGGATCCCGACGGCGCGTCTCTTCGGCGACCGGACGGAGAGGCGGCTCTCGTCGATCGGACTCTCGCGGGGCTCGGCGTCATCGACCATTCCTGCATCGTACGTCCGCACCCCGGCATCGCTCCCGGTTCCCGGTGGGAGGATGACCTCCACCGCCTGAGGAGACCCATGAGCCGCAGTGTCGCCCGCACCCGCCTGACCGCCGTCCGCGCCGACGATCCGCCCCGCCGTCGCGAGGACGTCCTGGCCGTCGAGGAGCCGCTCGAGATCCGCGTCGGCGGACGGCGCTTCAGCGTGACCATGCGCACGCCCGGCGACGACTTCGACCTGGTCGCGGGATTCCTGGTGTCCGAGGGGGTGCTCACAGAGTCGGAGCAGCTGGCGGCGATGCGCTACTGCGCGAGCGGCTCCGGGCCGGGCGAGAACACGTACAACGTGGTCGACGCGAGCGTTCGCGGCGGGCGGGAGGCCGTGCTGCTCGAGCGCGAGCGGTCGGTGTACACGACGAGCTCGTGCGGAGTGTGCGGGCTCGCGTCACTCGAGGCGGTCGCCACCGACTCGGCGTGGAGCGTCGCGGAGGACGACCTGCGGGTCGAGCGGGAGCTGCTGGTCTCGCTCCCCGATCGGCTCCGCGAGGCGCAGGCGGTGTTCGAGCGGACGGGCGGCGTCCACGCGGCCGGGCTGTTCGACGCGGACGGCTCGCTGCTGGTGCTCCGGGAGGACGTCGGGCGGCACAACGCCGTGGACAAGGTGGTCGGCTGGGGGCTCCGGGAGGGGCGGCTGCCATTGCGGGGGACGCTGCTGCAGGTGTCGGGGCGCGCCTCGTTCGAGCTGGTGCAGAAGGCCGTGATGGCCGGCATCCCCCTGCTCGCCGCGGTCGGTGCCCCGTCGTCGCTGGCGGTGGACCTGGCTCGCGACTCCGGCCTCACCCTGATCGGCTTCAGCCGCGGCTCCGGCTTCAACCTCTACGCGGGCGACGCGCGCCTGCTGCCCTGAGCCGGGGCTCCTCAGCCGGCTCCTGCCGATGGAGCAGCCCGCACAGCGGGCGCATCGAGATCCCCCTCGTACTCGGTGGCTCTCGCCACGCCGCGTCCCGCGGCTACTCGACCAGCGAGGGTCGCCGCGTGTTCGGCAGAGGGCCGCGACCCGGAATCGCGTGCGAGCGATTCAGGGCAGCCCGACAAGACCCGCTCTGCGCAACGCAGGCCCACGAGAAGCCGACCGCGGTCGTGCAGCGGGCCACCGCTGCACGACGAGCGAGCACCGCCGCGTGCGAGCGATTCAGGGCAGCCCGACAGGACCCGCTCCACGGGAGCCACCACCCCCGGAAGCCGACCGCGAGTCGTGTCACGGCTCCGCCGCTACACGACCGACAAGCTCTGCCGGGCGATCTCCAGCTCCTCGTTCGTGGGGATGACGAGGACGGCGACGCGGGAGTCGTCGGTGGAGATGCGGCGGGCGCCGCGGTCGGAGGACGTGTTGCGCTCGGGGTCGAGCTCGATGCCCAGGCCCTCGAGGCCGCGGAGGGCGCCGGCGCGGACGGCGGCGACGTTCTCGCCGACTCCCGCCGTGAACACCACGGCGTCGACGCGGCCCAGCTGGGCGTAGAAGGCCCCGATGTAGTGGCGGAGGCGGTGGTAGTATACCTCGAGCCCGGCGCGGGCCTGCTCGTCGCCGGCCTCGGCCGCCTCCTGGACGTCGCGCATGTCGCCGCGACCCGTGAGGCCGAGGAGGCCGCTTCGGCGGTTGAGGAGGGTGTCGAGCTCGTCGATCGAGAGGCCCGCCTTGCGGGCCAGGTGGAAGACGACGGCCGGGTCGAGGTCGCCGGAGCGGGTGCCCATCACCAGGCCCTCGAGCGGGGTCATGCCCATCGAGGTCTCGACGGAGACGCCGCCGTCGACGGCGCAGGCGGACGCTCCGTTGCCCAGGTGCAGGACGATCGTCTTCAGGTCGGAGCGGCGGCGGCCGAGGTAGGCGGCGGCGGCCTCCGAGACGAACTTGTGCGAGGTGCCGTGGAAGCCGTAGCGGCGGACGCGGTGCTTCTCGGCGAGCTCGGCGGGCAGCGCGTAGGTCGACGCCTCGGCCGGGATCGTGTGGTGGAAGGCGGTGTCGAAGACGGCGACGTGCGGGACGTCCGGGAAGGCCTTCTGCGCCGCCTCGATGCCCTCGAGGTTGGCCGGGTTGTGCAGCGGGGCGAGGTCGGCGAGGTCCTCGATGTTGATCTTGACCAGGTCGGTGACGACGGTGGGCTCGAAGAAGCGCTTGCCGCCGTGCACGACGCGGTGGCCCACGGCGACGGGAGGGAACTCGTCGAGGCTCGGGCCGTGCTCGCCGAACGCGCGGATCATCGCGTCGAAGCCGGCGGTGTGGTCGGGGATCGGCCCCTCGATCTCGAACGACTCCCCGTCGCGGGTGTGCTTCGTGCGGCCGGTGTCCTCGCCGATCCGCTCGACGAGGCCGCTGGCGAGCGTCTCCTCGGTGGTCATCTCGATGAGCTGGTACTTGAACGACGACGATCCGCTGTTGACGACGAGGACGACGGACATGAGGGGACTCCTGGGGTGATCGGGGTCGGGAGGGGCGGCGGCGGGGTCGCCGCTAGCGCACCACGGGGATGGCCGCGGTGGGCGGGACGATGGCCTGGGTGGCGGCCTGGATGGCCGTGATCGCGACGGTGTTGACGATGTCCTGCACGAGCGCGCCGCGCGAGAGGTCGTTGACCGGCTTGCGCAGACCCTGGAGGACCGGTCCGATGGCGACGGCGCCGGCCGAGCGCTGCACGGCCTTGTAGGTGTTGTTGCCCGTGTTGAGGTCGGGGAAGATGAACACCGTCGCGCGCCCGGCGACCTGGGAGCCGGGCATCTTCGAGGCCGCGACCGCCGCGTCGGCCGCCGCGTCGTACTGGATCGGGCCCTCGACGAGCAGGTCGGGCCGGCGCTCGCGCACCAGAGCCGTCGCCGCGCGGACCTTCTCGACGTCGGCGCCGGCTCCGCTCTCGCCGGTGGAGTAGGAAAGCATCGCGATGCGGGGGTCGATCCCGAACTGCTGGGCGGTCTCGGCGGACGAGATCGCGATGTCGGCGAGCTGCGCCTCGGTGGGGTCGGGGTTCACCGCGCAGTCGCCGTAGACCAGCACGCGGTCGGCGAGCGCCATCAGGAACACGCTCGAGACGACGGAGACGCCCGGGCTCGTCTTGATGATCTCGAAGCCGGGGCGGATGGTGTGCGCGGTCGTGTGCGCGGCTCCCGAGACCATCCCGTCGGCCAGGCCGAGCTGCACCATCATCGTGCCGAAGTAGGAGACGTCCGTGACGGTGTCGTAGGCGTGGTCGTAGGTGATGCCCTTGTGCGCGCGGATGCGGGCGTACTCCTCGGCGAAGCGCGCGCGGTGCTCGGGGTCGAGGGTGCTCAGCACGCGCGCGCCGTCGAGGTCGAGGCCGAGGCCCGCCGCACGGGCGCGGATCTCGGCCTCCTCGCCGAGGATCGTGAGCCGGGCGATGCCGCGCTTGAGCACGGTCGCGGCGGCGCGGAGGATCCGGTCGTCGCCGCCCTCGGGCAGGACGATGTGGCGGTCGGCGATGCGCGCGCGCTCGATCAGCCCGTACTCGAACATCAGCGGCGTGACGACCTCGGACCGGCCGACGTCGAGGAGGGTGAGCAGCTCGACCGCGTCGACCGCCTCCTGGAAGAGGGCGAGGGAGGTGTCGCGCTTGCGCGGGGAGTCGGCCGCCAGGCGGCCGCGGGCCGCAGTGACGCGGACGGCGGTGTCGTAGGTGCCGAGCTCGGTCATCACGATCGGCACGCGGCTGTCGACGCCCTCGATCAGCCGGACGATCGGCTCCGGCAGCTCGAAGCCGCCGTTGAGGATGATGCCGGTGACGGTGGGGAACGTGCCGGAGGCGTACGCCATGATCACGGCGAGGACGACCTCGGGCCGGTCGCCGGGGACGATCACGACGCCGCCCTCGGTGAGCCGCGGCAGGACGTTCACCATGGACATGCCGGCGATCACCACGCCGAGCGCCTCGCGGCCGAGCAGCTCCGGATCGCCCGCGACGACGACGCCGTCGACCGCCTCGACCAGGCGGGACAGGCTCGGAGCGACGAGGAACGGATCCTCGCGGATCGCCCAGACCGGGACGGTGGCGGGGATGCTCTCGCGGATCGCGGCGACGGCGTCGGCGGCGGTGTCGGGATCGGCGCGGTTCGCGATCACTCCGATGAGGCTCGCGTGGGCCGTGCGCAGCTCGACCGAGGCGAGCTCCGTGATCTGGCGCATCTCCTCCGGCGTGCGCGCGGGAGCCTGGCCCAGCTGCTCGCTGCGGGACGAGTCCCGGCCGGTGAGGACGAGCAGGACCGGGGCACCGAGGTTGGCGGCGATGCGGGCGTTGTAGCCGAGCTCGGTGGGGCTGCCGACGTCCGTGTAGTCGGAGCCGAGGATGACGACGGCGTCGCACCGGGCCTCGACGCCCTTGTAGCGCTCGACGATCCGCGAGAGCGCCGCCTCGCCGTCGGCGTGGACGTCCTCGTAGGTGACGCCGATGCAGTCCTCGTAGGCGAGGCCCGAGTCGGAGTGGCCGAGCAGCATCTCGAGCACGTAGTCCGGCTCGGAGGTGGAGCGGGCGATCGGGCGGAAGACGCCGACCCGCTGCACCTGGCTGCTGAGCGCATCGAGGACGCCGAGGGCGACCGTGGACTTGCCCGAATGACCTTCGGCGGACGAGATGTAGATGCTCTGAACCATCGGATCCAGCCTACCGAGGGGGTCCCTCCGCCTGGCTGAGTAGAGGCCAGGGATGCGAGGGCGTGCATGGCGCCCGGCTGTGGAGGAGCGTCCGCAGTCGGTAGGGCCTCGTAGCGGCTGTGCGGCGGTCCATCGGCGGAGCAGGCGGGCCGGTTAACGGAAGAAGACCCCCCGCGCACCCGCCAGAGCCCGGTTACCCTTGCTGCGTTTCCGCCCTGGGGGAGTTGGCCTGGATGGCGCCACGCGGGGAGCCGGGTGACAGTCTAACCGACGACGGCGGCCGAGGAGAGCGGGGCGTGTCGGGGTCGTGGTCAGCGGAAGGCTCCGACACCGGCTAGTATCGATGAGTCGCGGCTCAGGTCGTGCCAGGAGGATTCGCCTAGTGGCCTATGGCGCACGCTTGGAAAGCGTGTTGGGTGAAAGCCCTCGGGGGTTCGAATCCCCCATCCTCCGCGAACGGTGTCCGTTGCTCTCGCCAGCACGGGCACCGTTTTGTTTAACCGGTGCGGGCGATCGTCGAGGCCCGGTCGACCGGTGCAGGCGTCCATCGGAGCGGCGCTCACGCAACGCCGGGTTCGCGCCGCCGGCGCACACGCAGCCGTAGCCGACGACCTCGCGCCGATCGCGGGAGATCAGCCGTAGAGGTGGTTCGTCCGCGCGCAGGAGTCGGAGCAGAAAGCGCCACGACGGGCGACGAGCGGGGCCGAGCAGGCGGCGCAGACGGGGCGGAAGAAGAGTTCGGCTATGGATCGCGACATGGTCCGACCGTAGGTGCCGGTCCCGAATCGTGCCCGTCGCCATCCGTATTACGACGACGCGGACGACAGGGCGGCGATACGGACCCTCCGGCGACGCCGGCCGTCAGTCGGCGATGCGCTCGAGCCATTCGTCGAGCAGGAGCCGCTCCCCCGCGCTGAGGGGCTCGATCTGCGGCAGCGCCGTCCGCAGGGCGACGGCGTGCGCGACGACCGCACGGGCGGCGGGATCGGTGGGGCCCGCCTCCGCCGTGGTGATCGCCGCGAGGACGGACTCGCGCGAGCGGGACGAGAGCTCGTCGTCGGGGTCGGCGAGGGCGGTCAGCGTGAGGGTGCAGCCGAGCGCGGCCGACTGGAGCAGGCGGGAGGCCCGCTCGACGTCGACGGTGAGGCGGCCGGCTTCGGCGACGGCCCGGACCGCGTCGAGGAGGACGCCGCGGGACAGGCGCGCCGCCTCCGACTCCTCCCCCGGCCGCGCGGTGAACATCAGCGCGTAGAGGTGCGGTTCGGCGAGTCCGAAGGCGACGTGGTGATCCCAGGCGGCACGGAGCGCGTCGACCGGGTCGGCCGGCGCCTCGCTCCGCTCGAAGTCGGCGAGGGCCGTGGCGAATCCGGCTGCCGCGGCCGAGTCGAGCAGCCCGCGCAGGTCGCCGAACGTCCGGTAGATCGTAGGGGCCTGCACCCCCGCCGCCGCGCTGATCGCCCGCGTCGACACCGCGTCCCGCCCGCCGTCCGCCAGCAGCTCGACCGTCGCTCGGAGGATCCGCTCCCGCGTCGTCCCGCTCTCACTCATGCTACCGACGCTAACACGCTCCCGTTAGCGCCTCGTCTCCCCGAGCGGCCCGGGTCGCGTCAACGCCGTCGGGCGGTCCCGAAGATCCCGCGGACCACCTCGCGCAGCAGCGTCCTGCCGGCGCTCGAGCCCAGCACCTCCTCGACGACCGTCTTGTCGCGGCGGGCGCTGCGGGTCCCGCGGGAGGTCGGTGCCGTGCGCCGTCGGGAGCGCTCGGCGGCCTGGTCGGCGGCGCGCTCGGCGGCGGCCCGCTCCTTCGCGCGGCGGGCGGCGTCCGCGGTCTCCTCCTTGGCGCGACGCGCATCCTCCTTGGCGCGGCGGGCGTCGTCGGCGGCCTGCTGCTCGGCGGCGGCGCGGGCCTCCTCGGCGTCGGCGGCGGCGTCGAGCCGGCGGGTGAGGATCTCGCGGGCGGAGTCGCGGTCGAGGGGCGTGCCGTAGCGCGCGAGGAGCGGGGACCTCTGGACGCTCGCCTCGCGGTCGGCCTCGGGGGTGGGCTTCATCGAGCCGAGCGGGGCGCGGAGACGCGTCCAGGCGACCGGGGTCGGGGCGCCGCGCTCGTTCATGACCGTCACGATCGCCTCGCCGATGGGGAGCGCCTGGAGGACCTCACCGAGGTCGTAGTCGCTCTCGGGGTAGGTCGAGACGGTGGCGCGGAGGGCCTTGGCGTCGTCCGGCGTGTGCGCGCGGAGCTGGTGCTGCACGCGGGAGCCGAGCTGGGCGAGGACGTCGCCGGGCACGTCCTTCGGGGTCTGCGTGACGAAGACGATGCCGACGCCCTTGGAGCGGATGAGGCGCACGGTCTGGGTGATCGCGGCGAGGAAGTCCTTCGACGCGTCGCGGAAGAGCAGGTGCGCCTCGTCGAAGAAGAACACCAGCTTCGGCTTGTCGAGGTCGCCGACCTCCGGCAGGTCGTTGAAGAGGTCGGCGAGCAGCCACATCAGGAAGGTGGAGAACAGAGCCGGTCGGTCGGCGACTCCGGGGACCTCGAGGAGGCTGACGACGCCGCGCCCGTCGGCGGCGAGGCGGAGGAACTCGGCCGTGTCGATCTCGGGCTCGCCGAAGAACACGTCGGCGCCCTGGTCGGCGAACGCGATCAGCTCGCGGAGGATCACGCCGGCGGTCGCCTTGGACAGCCCGCCGAGCTCGGCGAGCTCCGCCTTGCCCTCGTCGCCGACGAGGTAGGTGAGCACGGCGCGGAGGTCGGACAGGTCGACGAGCGGGAGACCGGCGCTCTCGGCGTAATGGAAGACGAGACCGAGGCTCGACTCCTGCGTGTGGTTGAGGCCGAGCACCTTCGCGAGCAGCAGCGCGCCGAATCCCGTCACGGTGGCGCGGACGGGGACGCCGGTGCCGATGCCGCCGAGCGCGAAGTACTCGGCGGGGGCCGCCTCCGCCCGCCAGTCCTGGCCGATGCCGCGGGTGCGGGCGAGCAGCGCGTCGGTCGCGGTGCCCGGAGTGGCGAGGCCGGAGAGGTCGCCCTTGATGTCCGCAGCGAAGACGGGGACGCCGTGGGCCGAGAGCTGCTCGGCGAGGACCTGCAGCGTCTTCGTCTTGCCGGTGCCGGTCGCGCCGACGACGAGGCCGTGCCGGTTGAGCATGCCGAGCGGGATGCGGACGGGCACGTCGATCCGCGCGTCGCCGTTGACGAGGGCACCGAGCTCGAGGGCCGGGCCGGTGAACGCGTACCCGGCGCGCACGGCGTCGACGGCGCTCTCGGGGAGCGGCGTCCGGAGCAACGGGAGCAGCGGACTGCTCCGCTCCGCTCCCCGACGCCGCCACCAGCCGCACGTCGTCCGCGACGGCCTCCGCCTCCTCCGGGCCGGCCGCCGCGTTCAGCGCCGCGGCCGCCGCCTCCGCTCGCGCCAGGGCCTCGGCGGCCTCCGCCTGCAATCGGCGGGCGGCCTCCAGGGCTGCGCGCGCCTCGTCCCTCGCCGAGGCGAGCCCGTCGTCGTCACTCATGGGCTCAGCCTAGGTCGGCGGCGCCGATCAGTCCTCGCGGACGTGCCAGGACTGTCCGTACCCGCCGTCGGCCTCGGGGCGGGCCATCAGCTCGAGGAACGGGTCGGCGCTGAACGCCTCCGGCCCGAGCACTCCGGCGCCGGTCCACACGCCGGTCGCGAGGAGCTCGAGCGCGACCACCGGGTTGAGCGCCGTCTGCCAGACCACGCACTGGGTGCCGTACTCGGCCATCGTCCACTCGTTGTCGCTCACGTGGTAGAGGTACACCTCGCGGTGGGCGCCGTCCTTCGTGCCGGAGACGAAGAGGCCGGCGCAGGTCCTGCCGGTCATCCGCGGGCCGATGCCGGCGGGGTCGGGCAGGGCGGCGGCGACGACGTCGCGCGGCGAGACCTCGACGGGACCGCCGGCCGAGCGGACCCGCAGGGGCTCGGTGCTGTCCAGGCCGAGGAGGTGGAGGGTGCGCAGGACGCCGATGAACTGCTCGCCGAGGCCGTACTTGAAGGTGACCTTCTTCGCGTCGAGCCAGCGCGGCATCAGCAGCACCTCCTCGTGCTCGACATTCACGCACTCGACCGGGCCGATGCCCTCGGGGAACTCGAACACCTCCGGCTCCGAGAAGGGAGCGGTGGTGTACCAGCCGCGGTCGCGCTCGAACACCACCGGCGGGTTCAGGCACTCCTCGATCGTGGTCCAGATGGAGAAGGACGGAGCGAAGATCTCGCGGCCGTCCGCGTCGTGCACGACGAGGTTCGCGCCGTCGCGCACTCCGAGCTCGTCGATCTCGTCGAAGAGGTGGTCGGAGGCGTAGCGGGCGAAGACGTCGGAGAGTCCCGGCTCCACGCCCATGCCCACCAGGGCGAGGCGGCCGCGGGAGGACCACTCCTCCGCCGCGGCGAACTGCTCGTCGCCGAGCTTGAGCCCCGTCAGCTCGTGGGGCTGCTCGGGGTGCGGGAGCGAGAGGCTCATCGCCATGTCGAGGTAGTCGGCCTCGGCGGCGAGCGCTCCGGCGAAGATCGTCGGGACGAAGCGCGGCTCGACAGCGTTCATCACGTGGGTCGCCCCGTGCGCGCGGGCGACGGTCTCGACGTTCTCGGCGTCGGAGGCGTCGATCCGCGCGGCGACGAAGCGGTCGTCGGCACCGTGCCGCTCCGCGATCCACGCGACCGTGCGCTCGGCCCGGGCGAGGTCGTAGTCGCAGACGATGATCTGCTCGAAGAAGGAGCGGCGCGCGGCGATCTTCGCGAAGGCGTCGCCGACGCCGCCGGCGCCGACCAGGAGGATTCTCATGGGGACACCGTAGCGACGGATCGCGTCGTCCACCATGCCGAGCACCGACGGAATCGGAGCGGAGCGCGCCTTCCGGCCACCGGATCCGTCACAGGGCGGCCCGCTCCCCCCGCTCGAGCAGGCGGAGGAAGCCGGAGAGGTGCCCGAGGCCGGTCAGCGAGGTCGGGAGCGAGGCGGCGAGCGCCGGCGAGTGCACCAGGTACGCCGCCCACTTCGCGCGCGAGACCGCGACGTTCAGGCGGTTGGGCAGGAGGAGGAACTCCATCCCGCGCGGGACGTCGGCCCCGGAGGACGCGGCGAGCGACACGATGGCGACCACCGCCTCCCTGCCCTGGAAGAGGTCGACCGTGCCGACCGGCGTCTCCTCGAGGCCCGCGGCGTCGAGGGCGGCGCGGAGGAGCCCGCCCTGGGCGTTGTAGGGCGCGACGACGATGACGTCGGCCGCGGTCAGCGTCCGCTCGCCGTGCTCGTCGAACCAGGTGCGGCCGACGAGGGAGAGGGCGATCTCGACGACGCGCCTCGCCTCGTCCGGCGAGGAGGTGGTGTCGCCTGCGTGCTCGACCGGGACGGAGTGCACGCCCGGCTCGACCCCCTTCAGGTGGCGCACCTGCGGCGCCCGCGACCGCAGCGCGCCCTCGTAGGAGAGCTCGGAGACGGCGTCGGAGAGCGCCGGGTGCATCCGGTGGGTCTGCGCGAGGAAGTAGCCGTACTCGGGCGGGAGGACGTCGTGCCCGTCGGCGAGCCAGCCGAGCGCCGACTCGTCGACCGGCTCCGGGTGCGCGCCCTGGCTCACCTGGGGCAGCTGCTGCGGGTCGCCGAGCAGGAGCAGGCGCTGAGCGGAGACGGCCGACGCGATCGTCGGGGCGAGCGAGAACTGCCCGGCCTCGTCGACCACCAGGAGGTCGAGCGAGCGGCGCGGCACGGTGACCGGGTTCGCGAAGGTCCAGGCGGTGCCGCCGATGACGCAGCCGCCGCCCTCCTCGAGGATCGCGGTGAGTGCCGCCGCGTTCTTCACCGGCGCCCAGGGCGCCGCCTCGAGCGCCTCGGGCGGCGTGCCGTTCTTGGGCACCTTCGCCACCCTGGAGGGATCGACGCCGCGGCCGACGACGGCGCTCAGCACGTTCTCGACCACCGAGTGCGACTGGCCGACCACGCCGATGCGCCAGCCGTGCTCGTTCACCAGCCGGGCGATCACGTGGGAGCCGACGTAGGTCTTGCCGGTGCCGGGCGGACCCTGCACGGCGAGGGTCGCCCGGTCGAGTCCGAGCAGAGTGGTGACGACCGCGCCGATCACGTCGTCGCCCTGCACAGGAGCGACGGCTCCCGGCGGCACGCGGCGGAGGACGTCGAGCGCCGGGTCGGCCAGCATCGCGGGCAGCGCGTCGAGGACCTCGCCGCCCCACTCCGCGATCGCCTCGGGCTGGGGCGCGGCGCGCGGCGGCGGCGCGGGGGCGAGGGCGACCGGAGCGTCGTCGTGCGGATCCTCCCCCGCCTTCAGGCCCTCCTTGAGGAGCAGGACGATCCGCTCCCCGTCGTCGTCGACCGCGAGGATCTCGGAGCGCTCGGAGGCGCCGCGCAGACCGGGACCGGGCGAGGGCGCACCAGGGGGCGCCGGGGCCTCGTAGACCAGGTACGGCGACGAGCCGGTGCCGAGCCGGCTGCCGGGAGCGAGCCGGCCGAGGATCCGCAGCTCGCGCGACTGCGTGCGGGCGCGCGGGAGCTTCGCCCAGTCGCGGACGACCTCGACCCGGTCGATCATCACGACGTCGCGGGTGTCCGCCCACTCGTCCAGCGGCTGCCGGAGGCGGTCGAAGTGCTCCTGCCAGAAGGTCTTGGCCTCGCGGCGGTGGTAGTCGATCGCCGCGCCGGCGAGGGCGAGCGCGGTCTGGTCGGCCGTGCGCTCGCGCGGCTCGATCCCCTCGACCTGCGCCAGCAGTGCGACCGCGACCGGGTGCGGCTCGCGGGGCACGGGGATCTCGACCTCGAGCAGCGGCGGCAGCTCCTCGCGCGGCGGAGCGAGCTCCAGGAGCCAGTCGCGCAGGCGGAGCGTGGAGCGGCAGTCGTAGGCGTTGTACTCGGCGACGAGGTCGAGCCCGCGCTGCCCCTCGGCAGGATCGGCCCTCTGTGCGGCGCGCGCCTCCACGTACATCTCGATGCTGTCGGCGGCGTTCGTGACGCCGGACGCGTCCCGCTCCTCCTCGCCCATGTAGAGCGGCTCCAGCTTCTTGAGCGAGTAGCTGCGCGAGCCCACGCGGAGCGCCCGCCGCACCACCGGGTACAGGTCGACCAGGACGCCGTCGCGCAGGAGCGCGTCGACCTCCTCCTCGCCGACCCCGTGGCGGAGCGCGAGCGAGAGCAGGTGGCTGCGCTCGTAGGAGGCGTAGTGGTAGACGTGCATCCGGGGGTGCTCGGCCCTGCGCGCCCGCAGGAGCGCGAGGAAGTCGAGGAGCGCCCGGCGCTCGGCCGCGAGGTCGTGCGCCCAGAGCGCGGTGAAGCGCTCCTGGTCGTCGACCATGCCGAAGAGGTAGTCGAGGCCCCACTCGCGGTTGTCCTCGGTGTAGAGCGGGTCGCCCTCGAAGTCGAAGAAGAGGTCCCCCGGATCGGGGGCGGGCAGCCCGGCGAGCACGGAGGCGTCGATCACCTCGACGGCCGGCACCGGCGAGGACTCCGACCGCACCTGCAGCCGCGCCTGGGCGCGCAGGCCCTCGAGCGTGCCCGCGCTCAGCCCGGGGACGGGGCCGTCGTGCTCGGCGAGCGCGTCGAGGGTGAGCACGCCGGCCGCCCCGAGCTTCGCCCGCTGGTCGAGCCGCATCCCGGCGACGAGGATCGGATCGCGGTGCGCCTGGACCTCGGGCGCGCAGACGGAGCAGCGTCCGCAGGAGGGGTAGCGCGGATCGCCCCACTCCAGCGGCTCGTCGGCGGCGAGGCGCTCGTCGAGCACGACGCGGAGCCGGGCGCGCTGCACCCGCTGGACCGGGGCGACGACGGCCAGCTCGTGGCTGGTGACGGAGCCGTCGCCGAGCACGAGGTGCACCTGCTCCCCCACGCGGATGCCGCGCGCCTGCATCTGCTCGGCGTAGGCGGCGAGCTGCAGCAGCGCCGGGATCTTCGCGTGCCGGGCGAGCTTGGTGTCGTAGACCTCGTAGGCGCCGTCGGCGGTGCGGAGGAGGAAGTCCGAGAAGCCCAGGAATTCGCCGTCGAAGAAGGTGGCCTGGTAGAGCACGTCGACCCCGGCGCGCATCGCCTCGACGGCCGCCTCGGCCGCCGCGGGGTAGCCGGCGGGCTCGGGGCGCTCGAACTCGAGCACCTCGTGCGTGCGCTTCAGCTCGGCGAGGAAGCGGTGCTCGTGCTCGTCGCCGAGCACCGCGGTGCGCTCGAGCATCCCGTCCCTCTCGGCCTCGAGGCGCGGGGCGCGGCCCAGCAGGGCGTCGAACCGGCGGAGGACGGCCCACTCGCAGGCCGCCCAATTGGACAGGTCGGTGGGGCTCGTGACCACGCGGCCGGACTCCAGGTACACGCGACTCCTTCCGCGACCACCGGGCGGCGATCGGCTCCAGGCTAGGGCGCCCCTCCGACACTCGTGCGGCTGCGGGCACCACCCGCGCCGCGCCGTCTCCGCGTGGCAGGCTGGGCCGATGACCCGCGCGCGCTTCGAGATCATCCCGGCCGACGACATCGGCGAGCGCGCCGCGCGGGAGTTCCCGGACCCCTCCGCGGTGACGCTGACCGTGACCAGCCTGCCGAAGCACGGGACCGGGCGGACCGTGGACTGCGCGGTCGCCCTGGCCGGGCGCGGGTTCCGCGTGGTACCCCACCTGGCGGCGCGGAACGTCGAGGGCCGCGCCGCACTCGAGCGGGTCCTCGGCCGGATGGGCGAGGCGGGGATCGACGAGGCGTTCGTGATCTCGGGCGACGCGTCCTCGGCGGCCGGCACCTACTCCACGAGCCTCGAGCTCATCCGCGACGCCCGCGAGATCTCACCCGGGCTGGCCCTGGACATCGCAGGCTACCCCGAGGGCCACCCGCACCTCTCCGACGAGAGCATCGAACGGCACCTGCGCGAGCGCGCTCCGTTCATCCGCTCGATCGTCACGCAGATGTGCTTCGACGTGGACGCGGTGGTCCGCTACGCCGATCGGCTCCGCGAGACGGGGATCACGGCCGATCTGTGGGCGGGCGTGCCGGGGCCGGTCGAGCGCTCGCGGCTGCTGACGCTGGGCGCGCGGATCGGAGTGGGCTCCTCGCTCGGCTTCCTGAAGCGGAGCACCTCGGTGGCCGGCGGGCTCCTCCGCGGACGCCGCTTCGACCCGTCCGCGTTCGTCGCGCGCCTGGAAGCGGCGGCGGGCGACCGCCTCGCGGGCCTGCACGTCTACACCTTCAACGAGCTCGACTCCCTCGCCGCCTTCGGCTGATCGGCGAGCCTCCGCGCTCCTCGGGCGCCGATACTGAGGGTCTCGAAGCCCTCGCGCGAAGAGAACTGCGCCGGTCAGGTGGTGCGGCGGATCCAGATCGGCGGGTGCGGGAGCTCGGCCTCGGTGCGCAGGCGGCCGGCGAGCGGAGCCCAGACCACGAGCGCCACGCCGATCCCGAGCAGCAGGCCGCCGACGGTGTCGCTCAGCCAGTGGGCGCCGAGGTAGGTGCGGCTCGCCATCATCGCCACGGTGTAGAGGAAGCCCGCGATCCAGACCCACAGCAGCGGGAACACCAGGGCCAGCACCATCGCCGTCGTCGCCGCGTTGGCGGTGTGGCCGGACGGGAAGGAGCCGTAGTCGCTGGTGACGAGCATGTCGGCCGGGCGGGCGCGTCCCACCAGCTCCTTGACGAGCTGGGTGGCGCCCACGCTGACCAGCGCGGCGATCGCGTAGTAGAGCGCGGCCCACCGCCTGCGGAACACCAGCAGCACGGCGACGATGCCGAGCGGGATGAGCGTCGTCCCGACGAGCCCCGCTCCGACCGTGTTCATGACGAGGGCCGGGATGTCCCAGACCGGCGAGCGGTGCTCGACGATCTCGTCCATCCACTCCACGTCGAAGCGGAAGGCCGAGGTGGGGCGGAAGGCGATCAGCACGGCGAGGAGCACCGTGAGCAGGATCGCGAGCGACGCGGAGATCAGCGGCCAGCGGCGGGAGACCCGGTGGGCCGCCTCCTTCGTCAGCAGCCGGGCGGCGACGTCGTCGGACGGCACCTGCTCGCGCATCCGCGCGCGCTGGACGGCGTCGGGGCGCGCGGTTCCGGGCTCGGTCGACAGGCGGTCGTCGCGATGATCCATTCGGACATGATGCCGTCACCCGGCGTTCCCCCGCTGGGGGTTGCGGGGCGGCGCGGCCGACCGATCGGAAGACCGGCGTCCGCGCGGCGGGGTTCATGACAGGGTTCGAGCGGCCTTGCGGATCCCCGGCCTTCCCCCGCGGGGGTTCGCGGCGCGCCTCAGCCGGCCGCGCGGGCCAGGCGGGCGGCGCGGAGGGCGTCGAGCCGGGTCGGCTCGGAGGAGCGCGAGAGGAGCCGCGCGGCGACGGCGCTCACGCGGGAGTCGTCCGAGGCGGAGGCCCGCTCGAGGGCGGCGGCCGCGTCGGGACCGGTGATCGAGCCGAGCGCCATCACGGCCGAGACCGCGAGCGCGGAGTCGTCGCTGCCGGCGGCCCCGTCCAGCGCGTCGACGGCAGGACGCGCGTCGTCGCCCAGGTAGCCGAGCGCGGCGGCGGCGTGACGCCGGACCGGCGCGGACCCCTCGCGGAGGGCCTGCTCCAGACCGGGGACGGCCGCGGCGCCGAAGGAGGCGAGGACGTCGGTGAGCACATTCTGCGCCTCCGCGTCGTCGTCGCCGAGCAGGCCGAGCAGGACCGGCAGCGCGCGCGCGTCGCCGAGGCGGCCCAGCGCGAAGCGGGCCTTCGCGGCGACGGCGGGCTCGGAGTCGGCGGCCAGCGGGGCGATGTCGTCGAGCGTCGCCGGGTCGAGGATCTTGCTGAGCACGTGCAGCGCCTGCGTGCGCACTCGGGGCTCGCGGCCGAGCGCCTCGCGGGCGACGGGGACGGCGGCGGAGCCGAGGCGGCCGAGCGACCAGGTGAGCACGTCGCGGACGAAGAAGTCCGGCTCCTCCCACAGGTGCGCGGCGAGGGGCTCGGCGGTGGCGGGCTCGGCGAGCTCGCCCAGGGTCATCGCCGCACGGAGGCGGACGTCGCGGTCGGGGTCGGAGAGCTCGGCGAGCAGGGCGGAGGAGTCGCGGGAGGACATGGGAGGGGACTGTAGCAGCGGCGCTCGGGAGCGGATCCAGCGAGGGCCGGAGCACCCGGGAGGAGCCGCAGGCGCGGGGCGTGCCGGACCGCCGGGACCCGGAGCCGAGCGCTCAGTCCTGCAGCGCCGGGACGCTCCTCGGCCGGACGATCAGCCAGAGCGCCAGGATCGACACAGTCGCCGTCGCCATCATCACCAGGGCCATCGGCACGGCCGAGCCGGCGCCGAAGACCCCTGAGATCGGCGACAGCAGTCCGGCGGTGCCGAAGTTGACCGCTCCGAGCAGCGACGCGGCCGTCCCCGCCTCCCGGCCGTGGTTGACCAGGCCGAGGACCTGCACGCACGGGAAGCTGAAGCCGCACGACGCGATGAAGAACCACAGCGGGACGAGCGTGCCCCAGAGCCCCAGCCCGAGCACGTCGAAGAGGGCGATCAGGCCGGCGGAGGTGAACAGCGTCAGCGTCGTGATCGCGAGGATCCACTGCGGCCCGATCCTCCGGCTGAGGTAGGAGGACGCCTGCACGCCGAGGACGACGCCGAGCGAGTTCACGGCGAAGAGCAGCCCGTACTGCTGCGCGTCGAATCCGTAGAGGCCCTGGAACAGGAACGAGGAGCTGGAGAGGTAGGTGAACAGGCCGGCGAACGTCATGCCCCCGATCACCGCCACTCCGAGGAACACACGGTCGCTGAGGACGGCCCGGTAGCGCTGCACGAGCGAGCGGTGCTCGCGCTCGTGTCGGGCGGCGCGGGGCCGGGTCTCGACGACGAGCAGGCCGACGGCCGCGACGACCAGCACGCCGTAGGCGGCGAGGAAGACGAAGATCCCGCGCCAGTCCATGATCAGCAGCAGCTGCGAGCCGATGACCGGCGCGAGCACGGGCGCGAGGCCCGACACCAGGGCGAGCCGGGACAGCATCCGCACCAGCGGGCGGCCGCCGAAGAGGTCGCGGACCATCGCCATCGCGACCACGCCGCCCGCCGCCGCGCCGGCCCCCATCAGGAAGCGGAAGACGCCGAGGGTGACGATCTCGGGGGCGAGCGCCGCGCCGACGCAGGCCAGCACGTGCAGCGAGGTGGCCAGGAGGATCGGCAGGCGCCGGCCGACCGCGTCGCTCCAGGGGCCCACGACCAGCTGGCCGAGCGCGAAGCCGAGGGTCGTGCCGGTGAGAGTCAGCTGGACCGCCGCCTCCGACACGTTCAGCTCGCTCTGCAGCGCGGGGAACGCCGGCAGGTAGAGGTCGATCGTGAACGGCCCGAGGGCGGTCAGCGAGCCGAGGACGATCACGTAGACGAGGCGCTGGCGGGCCGTCAGGGCGTCGCCCGGGTGGCGGTGCACGGGGAGGGAGCCGGTCGGAGTCGAGGCGGGAGTGGACACGGAGTGCCTTCCTGCGCAGGGCGCAGCGGGGTGGGAGGGAGGGAGGGGGGCGGCCGGTGTCGTCCTCGGCGCGGGAGCGGACCTCGTCGGCTCCACGCCGCTCGGTCGAATCAATTCGATCACGTGTCGGACAGGGGCGCCACCCCTCGGACCGCCGTCGGGTCAGACCGGGTGGAGCGGAGTGCCGAGCGGGTCGGCGAGCAGGCGCTCGAAGGCGAGCTCGGCGGCGCCCAGCATGAGCAGATCGGCGCCGAGCTCGGTCCGCACGATGCGCACGGAGTCGAGTGCGACCCGGAAGGGGCCGCCGCGGCCCAGGCGCTCCTCCAGGAACCCCGGCGCGACTCCGATCAGCGCCCCGAGGAAGCCGCCCAGCACCACGAGCTGCGGGTTGAACACGTTGATCACGTTGCGCAGGGCGACCGCGAGGTGCCCGAGCTGGCGCTCGACCTCGGCGCGGACGGCCGGGTCCTCGGAGGCGGCGAGCGCCTCCTCCAGCCGCTCGCTCTCGTCGAGGCCGAGCACGGTGAGCAGCTCGGCGCGGCCGACCTCGGTCTCGAGGCAGCCGACGGCGCCGCAGTGGCAGTCGATGCCCGCGCTGTTGACGAGGGTGTGGCCGATCTCCCCCGCGTAGCCGTCGATGCCGTGCAGAGGCGCGCCGCCGACGATGACACCGGCGCCCACTCCGCTCGCGCCGCCGTTGAGGTAGACGAGGTGCGAGACGTCGCGGCCGGCGCCGAGGACGCTCTCGGCGAGTGCACCGAGGTTGGCGTCGTTCGCCGAGAGGACGGGCAGGCCGGTCGCGTCCGCGAGCATGCGGGAGAAGGGCTCGTCGTCCCAGCCGAGGTGCGGGCCGACCCGGACGAGGCCGTCGGCGTCGCGGACGAGTCCGGGCACGGCGACGCCGATGCCGACGGTCCGCGTCTCCTCGGGCAGCTCGGCGAGCAGCTCGGCGACCGCCTCGGCCGCCAGACGGGCGGCGGCCTCGGCGGTGGGGACGGAGGCGGAGCGGCGGATGCGGCGGCGGACGACGGCGTCGACGCCGACCACGGCGACCGTGACGGCGTCGATCTCGGGGTTCACGGCGAGCGCGACGACTCCGGGATCGGCCTCGACGACGGGGCTCGGCCGGCCGACCTGGTTCGGCGTGGCGGGCTCGCGCTCGCGCACGATGCCGAGCTCCACCAGCTCGCCGACCAGCGCCGCGATCGTGGAGCGGTTGAGGCCGGTCAGGCGGGTCAGCTGCGAGCGGGAGCGGGGGCCGCCGCGGTGCACGAGGCGGAGGATCGCCGAGAGGTTGTGCCGCCGGACGCGGTCGAGGTTGTTGCCGCGCGTCGCGTGGTCGGGCATCCGCGGTCTCCTCTGCTTGCGGGGGTCAGCCTAGCCGGGGGCGGGGCCGGACGGGGCGACGCTCGAGCAGCGGGCGCAGCCCGCCCCTCGAGACCCC
>NZ_PSWE01000004.1:0-58245 GCF_002932195.1 Rathayibacter sp. AY1C4
CCGCGACTGCGGGCGATCGACGACGCCAGGAGGAGAGAGCCTCACAAGCGCCGCGGAGCGCAACCGGTGATCCGCGTCTCAGCGGATCGACGTGCGCGGAACGCAGGACGCTCTGCGAGACGCGACCACCCTCCCAGGCCGACTGCGGGCGATCGACGACGAAGGAGGAGAGAGCCTAGGAATGCTGCGGGAACCCGAGGTTGATGCCGCCGTGGGAGGGGTCGAGCCAGCGGCTGGTGATGGCCTTCTGCTGGGTGAAGAAGCGGACGCCTTCGGCTCCGTGGGCCTTGGTGTCGCCGAAGAGGGACGCCTTCCAGCCGCCGAAGGAGAACGTGGCGACGGGAACGGGGATGGGGACGTTGATGCCGATCATGCCGACCTCGACCTCGTTCTGGAAGCGGCGGGCCGCTCCTCCGTCGTTGGTGAAGATGGCCGTGCCGTTGCCGAACGCGCCGTTGTTGATCAGCGCGACGCCCTCCTCGTAGGAGGCGACGCGGACGATGGAGAGCACCGGTCCGAAGATCTCCTCCGTGTACGCGCGGGAGGTGGTGGGGACCTTGTCGAGCAGGGTCGGGCCGAGCCAGAACCCGTTCGCGTCGCCGTCCACCTCGATGCCGCGGCCGTCGATGACGACCTCCGCGCCGTCCTCCTCCGCGATCGCGATGTAGGAGGCGACCTTGTCGCGGTGCGCCTCGGTGATCAACGGGCCCATGTCGCAGCCACGGCGGCCGTCGCCGATGCGCAGCTTCGACGCCCTGTCCTGGATCCTGGTGATGAGCTCGTCGGCGACGGGCTCGACCGCGACGACGACCGAGATCGCCATGCACCGCTCCCCCGCCGAGCCGAAGCCGGCGTTGATGGCGGAGTCGGCGACGAGGTCCAGGTCCGCGTCGGGGAGCACCAGCATGTGGTTCTTCGCCCCGCCCAGCGCCTGCACCCGCTTGCCGTGCTTCGTGCCCGTCTCGTAGACGTACTGCGCGATCGGGGTGGAGCCGACGAACGAGATCGAGCGCACGTCGGAGTGCTCGAGCAGCCCGTCGACGGCCTGCTTGTCGCCGTTGAGCACCGTGTAGACGCCGTCGGGAAGGCCGGCCTCCTTCCAGAGGGCGCCGAGCCAGATCGCCGGGGACGGGTCCTTCTCGGAGGGCTTCACCACGACGGTGTTGCCGGCGGCGATGGCGATGGGGAAGAACCACATCGGCACCATCGCCGGGAAGTTGAAGGGGGAGATGATCCCGACCACGCCCAGCGGCTGCTTGGTCGAGTAGACGTCGACGCCCGTGGAGACCTGCTCCGAGTACTCGCCCTTGAGGTGGTGCGCGAGCCCGGTCGCGAACTCCACGACCTCCTGGCCGCGAGTGATCTCGCCGAGCGCGTCCGAGACGACCTTGCCGTGCTCCGACGTGATCAGCTCGGCGAGCTCCTGCTTCTTCGCCTCGAGGAGCTCGCGGAAGCGGAAGACGATCTGCTGCCGCTTCGCGAGCGACGTGTCGCGCCAGGCGGGGAAGGCGGCCTTCGCGGAGGCGACGGCGGCGTCCACCTCGGCGGAGTCGGCGAGCGCGACCTCCTTGGTCGCGACTCCCAGCGCCGGGTCGTAGACGGGAGCGGTGCGGCCGGACGAGGAGGCCGAGGGAGCCCCGTCGATCCAGTGGCCGACGACGGACAGGGCGGTGGCGGGCTCGGCGATGCTCATGGCGACGACTGTAGGGGCGTGATCACGGCCGCGGGGGTGCCGATCCGTCCAGCGGTGGAGGGGTGGTCTGGACGGATCGGCGCGCTCAGTCGGTGGGACGGGAGGCGTCGGGCGAGGGCGTCGCCGAATCGGGGCTCGAGGCGGCGGGGTCGGCCGCGCTCGGGCCCGCAGCGCCGAGGTCGGCGGCGCCGGCGCCGGCAGCGTCCGGCTCCGCGGTGTCCGGCTCCGCACCATCGGGATCGGCACCGGAGTCGGCAGCATCCTGCTCGGCTGTGCCGATCTCCTCACCGTGCACCTCGGCAGCGGACGCTTCAGCCGCTGCCTCCGCCGCACCCGCCGGGTCGAACCGCGCCAGCGCCGCCGTGATGTTGTCGTGCCCGCCGCGCTCGTTCGCCCAGGCGACCAGCGCCTCCGCGAGCGTGACCGGATCCGCGCCCACCCGCTCCTGCGACTCGCGCAGCACGCGCGCCAGGTCCTCGGCGGCGGACGCGTAGTTCCACAGCCCGTCGGAGCAGACCAGAACCCAGCCCGGCTCGGTCAGCTCCTCGGAGGCGACCCGCGGCTCCTCGTCGTGCGCGTCGGCGCCGAGCCAGCGGGTGATGGCGTGAGCGTCGGGCGCCGTCTCGGCCTGCTCCCGCGGCACTCCCGAGGCGATCTGCTCCTGCGCCCACGAATCGTCGACCGTGAGCTGCCGCGGCTCGCCCGCGTCCGGCATCCAGTAGCTGCGGCTGTCGCCCACGTTGCCCGTGACGAGCAGCGCGCCGTCCAGCACCGCCGCGGTGAAGGTGCACGAGGGCGGATTCGACCGCTTCTCGGGAACGGCCGCGTCGATCGCTCCGGAGGCGCGCGCGGTGGCCATCTGCAGCAGAGCGCGCCAGCGGTCCGCTCCCGCGCTCTCGCCGCCGACCTCGGCCTGCAGCGCGCTGAGTGCCGCGCGGGCCGCGGCGAGCGACGCCTTGTCGGAGTCGGGCGTCGAGGAGACCCCGTCGCAGACCACGAGCAGCGCCGTCCTCAGAGAGCCGTCGGCGCCGGTGGTCGCCCCGAGCGCCATCGCGTCCTCGTTGGCCGGGTGCCGGAGCCCGCGGTCGCAGACGCCGCCGACCAGCGGGTGCGGCGCTTCGGCCCAGTGCTCGCGCTCGGTCGGAGCGGGGCGTCCGCACTGCTCGCAGTAGCCGTCCTCGGCGACCGCTCCCCCGCAGTAGACGCAGGCGGCGGATCCTCCGACGGCGACGGGCGGAGCGGAGGGGGCGGCCGCGACGATCAGCGGCGTCCCGCAGGCCTCGCAGAACGCGTCGCCGGTCGTGACCGGCTCGCCGCAGTTCGGACAGGGAGTCGACAGCGCGCCGCTCATGTCAGCGTCCAGCGTCGGACCTCGTTGGCCCGGTCGACGAGGCGCAGGCGCTCGTCGCGCTCGCGAGTGGAGGCGGCGAGCGCGCGGTAGGAGGCCTCGAGGCCGTCGCGGATGGCGGCCTCGTTCGCCTCGACTCCACCGAGGGTCGCTCCCTCGGCCGGGCCGTCGCGCCGCACCAGCTCGAGGGCGGAGGCGAGGACCTGGGTCGTGAGCTCGAGGCGGGTCCGCTGGTCGATCGACACGGAGTCGACGCTCGCGAGGGCGGCCGAGAGCGCGGGCAGCCCGCGGCCCGACTCCGCCAGCAGCTCCGCCCGGCGGCGGCGCGCGTCGGAGTAGGAGGAGCGCGTGGGCGCGACGATGTCGAGCGCGTCGAGCGCCCCGTCGAGGTCGGAGCGCAGCTGCCGCACCCGCGCGAGACCGAAGGCGGCGGGTGCCGTGTAGTTCGCGTCGGCGCGGGCGCAGATCACGTAGAGGGACTCGGCGACCTCGGGCTCACCGCTCGCCTCGCACGCCGCGGCGAGCGCGAGCTTCGGGGCGAGCTCGCCGGGGACCTGCCCGTAGACGGTGTTGAAGGAGGCGCGGGCCCCGATGTCGTCGCCGCGCGCGAGCTGCGCGAGACCGCTCATCCAGACCGCCCGCCACTCCCACGGGTCCTCCGTGAGGATCTCGCCCGTCGCGCGGGCCGCCTCCTCCCAGCGCTGCGCCTCGATCGCCGCCCGGGCGCGGGCGAGCCGCACCTCGACCGTCACGGTGGGCGCGAGCGCGAGAGCGCGCAGGCGCACGATCGGGTCGGCGACGTTCACGCCCGCGAGCCACGACCGGGCGGGATCGGACTCGTCGCGGCGGAGCGCCGGCAGCGCGTCCCACGGCGGGACGCGGTCGACCACGTCGGCCACGGGCGCCTCGAACAGGGCCGACTCCGTCGAGTGCAGCGCGGGGTGTCCGGGACCGCGGTCGGTCGCGACGACCTCGCGCAGCACCCCGAGCAGCTGGCCGCGCATCTCGTCCACCGTGGCGAAGCGGTCCTGCGGGTCGGGAGCGCATGCCTTCGCGATCAGGCGGTAGAAGGAGTCGTAGCGCTGGAACAGCGGCGTCTCCGACACCGGCGGCAGCGAGGCGACGAAGGTCGTCTGGTTGCCGCGGAAGTCGAGCACCAGCGAGGCCAGCGTGCGGCCGATCGTGTAGACGTCGGAGGCGACCGAGGGACCGAGGTCGGCGACCTCCGGAGCCTGGTAGCCGACGGTGCCGTAGATGGCGGAGTCCTCGTCGTCGATCCGGCGCACTCCGCCGAGGTCGATCAGCTTGACCTGGTCGCCCACCTGGATCATGTTGTCCGGCTTGAAGTCGCAGTAGAGCAGGCCGTGGTCGTGCAGGTAGGCGAAGGCGGGCATGACCTCGAGCACGAAGGCGAGCGCCTGGTCCACCGGCAGCGGATCCGCGGCGCCGCCGTTGGCGTCCAGCCGCTCCTTCAGGATCTGCTTGAGGCTCGGCCCGCCGACGTACTCCATCACGATGTAGCCGGCGCCGTCGTGCAGGACGAAGTTGTAGATCTCGACGATCAGCGGGTGCTCGACCTCGGCCAGGAACCGGCGCTCGGTGACGGCCGCCGCGTACGCATCGGGGTCGCCGGAGTTGAGCAGGCCCTTGAGCACCACCCAGCGCCCCGAGACGTTCCGGTCGCGCGCGAGGTAGATCCAGCCGAGGCCGCCGTAGGCCAGGCAGCCGACGACCTCGTACTGGCCGCCGACGACGTCACCCTTCACCAGCTGCGGAGTGAACGAGAACGGCGTACGGCAGTTGGGGCAGAACCCCTCGGTGCGGCCGGGCCGACCGTCGCGCCCGCGGCCGACGGCCGTGCCGCAGTGCGAGCAGAAGCGCTTGCGCTCGGGGAGGACCGCCTCGGTCATCAGAGCGGCCATCGGGTCGGCGGCCGGGCGGGACGGGACGGTGGTGAGCCCGGCGCCGAGCCTCGGGCCGCGCAGTCGGGTCGAGGTGGTGCCGACGCGGCGGGTGACCTTCGAGCCGGTCTGCGCCGTGCGGGCGGAGCCGAGGGCGGCGGTGGCGAGGCGGGCGGAGGAGGTGCGCGTGCTGCGCGCGGTGGCCGACTCCTCCGCGGGCCCGGGTGCCGTGGCGCCGGGGGTGCCCTCGACGAAGCCGGTGCCGAAGGCGGCGGAGGCGGTGGCCGGCGGGGAGGCCGGAGCGGCGCGGCGCGCGGTCGGCGTGGAGGCGGCGGCGCCCTCCTCGGGCGGCAGGCCGCAGACGTTGCAGTAGCCGTCCTCGATCGTCCCGGTGCAGCCGGGAGTCGCGGTGCAGGGGGCGCCGTTCATAAAGTGGCCTTCCGGTGGTGCGCGGGGTCGGGGTGCGGGAGGTCGCGGGTGACGACGTCGTACTGCTCGACCAGGTGGCGGGCGAGCGGGACGGAGCAGGGCACCGCGTCGAGAGCGGCGCGCACCTCCTCCTCGGCCGCGACGCCGACGGCGGTGGCAGCGCGGCCGTTGCCCTCGGCACGCTCCCGCAGCGCCCGGAGGCGGAAGCCGAGGGCGGCCCGTTCGCGCAGCGGCGAGGTGTAAGCGGCCTCGACCGCGTCGAACGCGCGGCCGACGGCGGTCAGGCGGGCGAGGTGCGCGTCGAGCGCCTCGCGGTCGGACGGAGGATCGCCCAGCCGGGAGACGTCGGGCACGGCCAGCCGCGGCGGGTCGGCGATCTCGCGGCGGCAGCGGGCCACGAGCTCGCGCAGCGGCGCCTCGCGGCGCTCGGCCGCCTCCGCCAGCTCGCGCGCCCGACGGCGGTCGCGCTCGAGTCCGCGCCGCTCGGACGCGGCGATGATCAGGTCGCGCTCGAGCCGGGCGGAGTCGCTCTCGAGCTGGCCGAGCGGCCCCGTCACGTCGGCTCCCCGGCCCGCCCGCTCGGCGAGCGCGTCGAGGCGGGACCGCAGCACGGCGACCCGCTCCGCCCGCTCGCGGTCGACCGTGCCGCCGCGGTCACGGGTGAGGTCGCGGCAGCGCTCGATCTCGGCGCGCACCCCCACGATCCGTCCGGCGACGTCGGTGCCGCTGGGGTCGAGCTCGAGCCGGGAGCGCAGCTGGCCGACGACCGCGTCGCAGAGGCGCACCGCCTCCACCAGCGAGACCGCGCCGCTCCCGGAGGCGTCGAGACGGCCCCAGATCAGCTGCGACATCCGCTCGCGCGCCACGACGTCGACGCGGCCGGAGTCCCAGACCGCCTCGAGCTCGGCCAGGCGCCGGGTGACGGACTCGCGGAGCGACTGGGCGAGCACCACGTCGGCCGTGTAGTTCTCGGCCTGCGGCGACGCCAGCGCGGCGGCGTCGAGCCGCGAGAGCTCGCGCGTGGTCCGCTGCAGCCAGCGGGTGAGAGCGGCGAGGTACTCGAAGAGCTCGCGCTGCGGCGCGGCCTCCCCCAGCCGGCCCGGAGCGACGGGCGTTCCCTCCGCGAGACCGGTGCTCATCGGCCGTATACCGGGGCCGGCGGCGAGGCCTCGCCGAGGACCCCGAGCCAGCGATCGTAGATGCTCTGCCAGCGGCCGTCGCTGCGGATGCTCTCGAGCGAGGCGTTGACGAAGCGCACGAAGTCGGGGTCGTCGGCGGGCAGGCCGAGGCCGTAGGGCTCCGAGCTCAGGGCGTCGCCGACGACCTTCGCGTACGGATCCTGCGCCACGAAGCCCGCGAGGATCGTGTCGTCGCCCGCGATGGCGTCGACCTCGCCGGCCTGGAAGAGGGCGAGGCACTGCGAGTGCGTGGCGGCCTCGACGGCCTCGACCTCCGGGTAGTCGTTCTGCAGGCGGCTGAGCGTCGTGGTGCCGCTGGGCGCGCAGACCCTCTCCCCGCCGAGGTCGCCGATGCCCGTGATCGGGACGCCGTCGGGGTCGTCGGAGACGAGCACCTTGAGGCCGGCGTCGTAGTACTCGGACGAGAAGGCGATCGAGCTCCAGCGATCGCAGGTCATCGTGAGGGTGCGGGCCACCATGTCGACCTGCGGGGCGCCGTCGCCGCCGGTCAGCGCGGGGAGGCGCTGAGCGGAGGTGATCACGACGTAGTCGATGGAGTCGCTGCCGAGGATCGCCCGGGCGACCTCGCGGGCGATGTCGACGTCGAAGCCCTCGATCGCCCCCGTGATCGGGTTGCGGGCGCTCATCAGGAGGGTGTCGGCCGAGACGCCGACGCGCAGGGTCCCGCGCCCGCGGATCTCCGCGAGCCTGGTGCTGTCGGTCACGCCGGTCGGCGCGTAGGAGGTGACCGCCGAGGGCGAGCAGCCCGCCGCGGCAGGAGCGGCGGGAGCGGACGCGCTCGCCGTCGGAGTCGGGGTCGCCGCGGCGAGGGGCGTGCCGAGGTCGTCCGCCCCCGTCGTGCAGCCGGTGAGGGCGAGTGCCGCGGCGGTGGCCAGGGCGAGGGCGGCGGCGCGCAGGCGGTTCATCGGTACTCCTCCAGTCGCTGGGCTATGCCGCGCCAGGCGAACACGGCTCCGGCGAGACCCGCCGCCAGCAGGATCCACGAGACGAGGGTCGCGAACTCCGCACCTCTGTCGAGCGTGGTGGCGGCGGCCAGGGCCTTCTCCTGCACCACGTCGCGGGCGTCGTCGGAGAAGGTGGTGAAGAGGTCGTTCGGCGTGCCGTTCCCGGTGATCGTGGCGACGCGGACGGCCTGGTCCCAGTTCCCGGCGTCGTCCGCGGCGCGGATCTCCTCGTGGAACGACTGCCACTGCCCGAACTCGTCGACGAGCCGCGTCCTCGCCAGCTCGTCCTGCAGGTCGCCCGAGAGCTTCTCCCGGGCGGAGTCGACGGCCTGGGTGTAGCGCTCCTCGAGGGCGGCGCCGGAGCCGCGCTTGATCAGCGTGAAGCTCTCGAGCGACTTGGCGTCGCTCGCGGCGATGAGCGCGTTCGACACGGTGAGCGCCTCGCGGTAGGACTCGACCCGCGCCGTCCCCGCGTCCGCCGCGACCGATCCGTAGGCGAGCGCCCCGCCGACGCCGACGACCAGCAGGAGGGCGGTCCCCGTGGCGAGCGGGCGGTTGAGGTAGCGGTGCGTACGGCGGGCGAGCCAGAGCTGCGCCGCCAGGAGGAGGACCAGCATCACGAGCGAGCCGACCATGAGCAGGACGCTCCAGCGGACGGCGTCGTAGGCGGCCGCGACCCGGTCGGCGCCGGAGTCGACGAGCCCGTCGAGGTCCTCGAGGATGCCGCCGTCTCCCGAGAGGGCCGTCGACGCCTGGTCGAGATACGCCGAGGCGACGGGGAAGCCCTGCCGGTTGTTGGCCCGCGCCTGCTCGATCAGCCCGCTGTAGGTCGTGATGCTGCTGGCGACCCGGGCGAGGGCCCGGGTGTCCGCCGAGTCGGCGGCCGAGAGCCCGGCGATCGCGGAGGCGGCGCCGGTGAGGCTCGAGACGTACGACGCCCGCAGCTCGGTCGGCTCCAGTCCGCCGACGAGGAAGGTGTTGGCCGCGATCGCGTTGGCGTCCACCAGCAGCGTGCGGACGTTCTGCACGCCGAGGAGCTGCGCCGACTGCTCCCGGGCCGTCGTCGCGGCGCGCGCCTGCATCGCTCCGGCCTGCTGCGCGAACACGCCGAACAGCACGGCGGCCAGCGCCGTCAGGGCGAGCAGGAGGCGCAGGGTGGCCGGAGTGGTCGCGGTCGCGCGGGCGAGCAGCGACGGCTTCCGCTGCGCCGGCCGGTTGGCGACCTGGACGAGGGGCGGCTCGGGGATCCTCTGCGCGGGCGGCGCGGCGGGTGCGGTGCTCAACGGCTCTCCTCCTCGGGGTCGTCGGTGACGGGGACGGCCGTGCCGCTCGGGGCGGCGTCCGCCTGCCCGAAGGCCTCCTCAGAGCCGTCGACCGCGCCCTCGTCGTCGTCGCCGGCTCCGTCCGGGCTGCTCGAGGCTTCGGGGCTCTCCACCACGTCCTCGGGGAGCAGGATGCGCAGCTGGTCGAGCGTCGGCTCCTCCACGTCGCGGAGGCGCCAGGCGTGCCGGGCGATCGCCGCGTCGAGGACGTTGCGGACCCAGCGCCCGTTGCCGAACGCCTCCGTGCGCTGCTGCGCCGAGGCGAGGCCCGCGAACGCGGCGAGCGCCTCCTCCGTCGGCTCGAAGTCCGCGGAGGCGGCGAGGCGGCCGAAGATCGCCGAGAGCTCGTCGTCGGAGTAGTCGGCGAAGTCGATCGTGGTCGAGAAGCGGCTGGCGAGACCCGGGTTCGTGTCGAGGAAGCCCTGCATCGGCCCGGAGTAGCCGGCGACGATCACGACGAGGTCGCCGCGGTGGTCCTCCATGTCCTTCACGAGGGTGGTGACCGCCTCCGCGCCGTACTGGTCGAGCGCGAGCGCGTAGGCCTCGTCGATGAAGAGGACGCCGCCGCGCGCGGAGGCGATCACCTCCGCGGTCTTCGTCGCGGTCTGCCCGAGGTAGCCGGCCACCAGCTCCGATCGGTCGACCTCGACGAGCACGCCCTTCGAGAGGATGCCGAGCGAGCGGTAGATCCGCGAGACCAGCCGCGCCACCGTCGTCTTGCCCGTGCCGGGGTTCCCCGTGAAGACGAGGTGGCGGGTGAGCGTGGGCGTGCTGAGTCCGGCGGCCTGGCGCAGGGTGTCGATCCGGAGCAGCTGCGTCTGCCGCTTGATCTCGCTCTTCACCCGGTCGAGGCCGATCAGCGCGTCGAGCTCGGCGAGCAGGTCGTCGATGGACTCCGGCGGGTCGAGCGGCTCCGGCTCGGAGGCGGGCTCCGCGGCGGGAGCGGCGGCGGGCGCCGGCTCGTCCTGCGGACCGTCGTGCTCGGTCCGGCGGAGGCGCTCGAGGATCTCGTCGACCCCGGGCACGCCGGCGGGCAGACCGGTCGGCAGGTCGGCGCTCGCGGCACCGTCCGGCGTCCGGCCGGTCGTGTGCGGTACTCCTCCGCTCGTCGTCGGAGCGGCGCCCCGGGCGCCCGGGACGGCGGAGAGCTGGGCCGCGGCGGTCGCGGAGGCGGAGGCGATGCCGCCGATGCCCGGGTCGCCGAGAGCGCTGGCCGCCGAGACGACCTCGGTCAGGGCGCGGGCGTAGGCGGAGGAGTGGTGAGAGCCCGCGCCGACCAGGGCGGCCAGCTGATCGGTCGGCCCCGACCGCCAGCGCCGGCCGCTCGAGGCGGCGGTGAAGAACGCCTCCAGACCGCCCGTCGCGCCGGTCGCGGCGAGCCAGTCCTGCCCGGCGCCGCGGATCGACTCGGCGACGGCGGCGGCCAGCCGCGCACCCTCGTCGCGGACGGCCGCGGCGTCGAGGCCGGCGGCCGTCCCCGCGAGCACGAGGGCGTCCAGCGCCGGGGCGAGCGCGGTCACGAGGCGCTCGGCGGGGTCAGCGAGCCGGATCCGGACGGCGCTCCCGGCTGCGGAGGCGCGTCGAGACCGCTCGGGGAGAGCGAGGACTCCGTGAACTTCTCGGCCAGGAACTGCCCGTGCGCGATCAGCGCCGAGGCGTCCTGCCGCGAGACGGCGTCCGAGATGCGGTCGAGCGTGCCTCCGAGGAGGTCGAGCTGGTCGCAGAGGATCATCAGCGAGGTCTTCCCCCTGTGCACGGCGCGGCGGTCGGCGAAGTCCCTCGGCAGGCGGAGGTAGCCCTCCACCGCCTCGGGGAGGTAGCTGGTCGCGGTCGCGACGACGGTGTGGCCCTGCCGGCTCATCCCGCCGAGGCGGTCGAGACGGGGCACCATCTCGCGGACCGTCTCGTCGATCCGCTGGATGCGCGCCGCGACGATGCCGGGCACCCGGCCCTCCGTCCGCGTGCCGACCCGGTCGAGCGCCGCGAGGATGTCCTCGCTCGTCGGGACGCTCGGCAGAGCGGGCGCGGTCTCCTCCGGCGCCGCGGGGGCACCCGTGAACAGTCGGGAGAACCAGCCCATCGGCTAGCGGCCGAGATCGAGCGAGGACGTCGCGTCGATGTCCGAGTTGCTGCGGCGGGCCCGCTCGACGTACTCGCCGGCCTTCGCCGTCTCGGTCTGCAGGACTCCGACGGTCTGGGCCATGCTGTCGAGCGCCTTGATCTTGAAGTCCGAGATCGAGTCCATCGTCTGGTAGATGTTCGCGAACGCGGCCTGCAGCTGCGGCAGTCCGACCGTGGCCGAGGCGGCCTGCGACTGGATCGAGGCGGACTGGTCGGCGAGCATGCGCGAGGTGGCCTCGATCATGTTGGACGTCGTGGTGTTCAGCGCCGTGATCTGATCGAGCACGAGGCGCTGGTTGGCGAGCGCCTGCGCCACGATGACCGCCGTGCGCAGCGCCGAGACGGTCGTGGTCGTCGCCCGGTCGACGCCCTTGATCAGCTCGACGTTGTTCTTGATGACGACGTCGATCGCGAGGTAGCCCTGGATCGACACGGCCAGCTGGGTCAGCAGGTCCTGGTGCTTCTGGCGCGCGTAGAAGAGGACGTCCTCGCGCAGCGCCTTCGCCCGCTCCGGATCGGTCGCGTCGAGCTCGGCGATCTTCGCCGAGAGCTTCACGTCGAGCCGCTCGGCGACGTAGATGTACTCGTTGAGACGGGTCATCGTCTCCCAGAGGTTCTGCTTCTCGAGGTTCAGGGCCGCGTTGTCCTTCCGCAGCTCGTCCTGCCCGTCGTACAGGGCCTGGATGATCGCGTTCAGGTGCGACTGGGCGCTCTCGTAGCGGCGGAAGTAGTCGGTGATCTTGTTGCCGAACGGGATGAAGCCCAGGATCTTCTTCTGCAGGTTGTCCTCGGACGGGTCCAGATCCTCCACCGTGCGGCGCAGCTCGAGCAGCGTCTTGCCGATGGTCGACCCCTCGGAGAGCCCGCCCTCCTGGAGGGCGCGCACCGGCGTGCTCAGCAGCCGGTTCGACGAGTCGGCGGCCGAGCGGATGTCGGCGTCGCCCATCGTGCGGATGTCGTTGGCCCGCGTCGCGAACTCGGGGCTGCGGGACTCCGTCGCCAGGAGCGTGTCGAGGTAGCCGTCGACCTTCGCCTCGAGGCCGGGCAGGGCGGCTTCCGGCACCTTCGGCGCGATCGACGGCGCCGAGGTGGTCGGCACCGCTGCCACCGGCTCCGGAGGCGTGAGCGAGAGGGCGTTCTGGACGGGCGGCTGCAGGGCCTCGGTCATCGGGATCCTCACCGTTCCTGGCGCTCGGCGCCGACTGGGATGAACGTCCGTCCAGCATATCCCGGGCCCTCCCGCGGGATCCCCGCGAGCCGCCTCGTCCGAGGACTCGACGCGATCGGGCGGCTGTGGAGGAGCGTCCGCCGCCGGTCAGACCGCCTTCGGGCGCCTCCGCAGCGTCGCCACCGCGACTCCGGCCAGGGCGAGCGCGCCTCCGAGCAGCGCGGCGAGCGGCGGGGTCTCGCCCAGGACGAGCCAGGACAGCAGCACGACCACCGCGGGCACCGCGTAGGTGGACGCCGCGGTACGACCCGCGCTGGAGCGCGCGAGGACGTACCCCCACGTCGTGAAGGCGACGGCCGTCGGGAAGATCCCGAGGTAGACCACGGCCAGGATCGAGGAGAGCGGAGCGGCGGCGAGCGCCTCGACGAGCTCCGGGGCGAAGGGCAGGCACGCGACCGTGCCGGCGAGGCAGCCGAGCCAGGTCATCGTCGGCGCGTCGATCCGTCCCAGCAGGCGCTTCTGAAGGGTCGCCGCGCTGCCGTAGACGACGGCGGCGACCAGGCCGAGGGCGACGCCGATCACGTCGAACTGCCCGGTGGAGGTGGAGAACGCGATCACCGCGACGCCGGTCAGCGCCACGAGCATCCCGGCGAGGAGACGGCGGGGGAATCCCTCCCCCAGCAGCAGCCCGGCGAGCACGGCGGTGATCATCGGCGCGATGTTCACCAGCAGCGCCGCCGTCCCCGCGTCGACATGCCGCTCCGCAGCGTTCAACGCCAGGTTGTAGACCCCGAACCAGGCGACCCCCCAGCCCAGCACGAGCAGGAGGAGGCGCCCGCGCGGGACCGCCGTGCGCGGATCCGGAGCCGCCTCCGAGCGGCGCCTCCGGGCGGTGAGGACGACGCGCACCACCGTGAGCGCGAGCGACCCCACCACGATGCGGCCGAGGGTCAGCGCGCCCGGGCCGAAGTCCTCCGTCGTGGCGCGGATGCCGACGAAGGCCGACGCCCAGAGCAGGACGGTGACCGCGATCGCGCCCCACAGCAGGAGGGCGTCCCTCGTGGAGGGCGGGGCGGAGGAGGAGACGTCGGTCATGAGGCCATCGTGGCGCTGCCGGGGATTCAGCACCAGTTCCGTTCGCTGTCGGATCGTTCAGCCGGACTGTACGGTCGTCTCATGCTCGACGTGCACCGGCTCCGCATCCTCCGCTCCGTCGTCGCCTCCGGCTCGATCGCAGGAGCCGCCTCCGGCCTCGGCTACACGCCGTCCGCCGTCAGCCAGCACCTCTCCGCTCTGCAGCGCGAGACCGGACTGACCCTGCTGGAGCGGGTGGGCCGCGGCGTCCGCCCGACCCCAGCCGGACGCGCCCTCGCTGCCCAGGCGGACCGCGTCCTCGAGCGCCTCGCCGAAGCGGAGGCCGTGGTGGAGGAGCTGCGCGAGGGCCGCTCCGGCCGCCTCTCGGTGACGTACTTCGCCTCCGTCGGCAGCGCCTGGATGCCGGAGGTCGCCCGCCGGCTGACCGCCGCGTTCCCCGGCCTCGCCCTCGATCTGCGCCTGGGAGAGGAGCTCGACGACGACCTCGGCGCGCGCCCCGACGTGCAGCTCCTCGTCGCCTCCTCCGAGCCGACCGCCCCCGGATTCACGGCGCACCACCTCCTCGACGACCCCTACCTCGTCGTCCTGCCCGACGGTCATCCGCTCGCCTCCCGGAGCGAGATCGACCTCGCCGAGCTCGCGAACGAGCGCTGGGTCGACAACGACCTGCCCACCGGCTGGTGCCGCCGGAACGTCGTGGAGGCCTGCGCCGCCGCCGGGTTCGCGCCGCCCTTCCACGTCCAGGCCAACGACCACATCACCGCCGCCGCGTTCGTCGCCGCGGGCATGGGCGTGACGGTCCTGCCGGAGCTCGCGGCCCACCGTCTGCCGGACGGCGTCCGCGCCGTGCCCGTCGTCCGTCCCCGGCCTGTCCGCTCCCTCGAGGCCGTCGTGCGGAACTCCGCCGCCTCCTCCGCACCGGTGGCCCTGGTGCTGGAGACACTGAAGGCCCTCGCCGCGCGCCGCTGAGCGCGCCTGCACGGGCGAGCTCGCAGCACACCGGAGCACGATGGGCGCGTGAGCTCCGTCGAACCCGTCACCCGTTCCGCGCCCGCGCTCGGCGGACCGCGCATCCTGAAGCAGCGCTGGACCGAGGCGACGTTCCTGCACTGGCGGGTCGACCCCGCCCTGGTGGCGCCCCACCTCCCGGCCGGGACGAGGCCCGACGAGCACGACGGCTCCTCCTGGGTGGGCCTGATCCCGTTCCGGCTCTCGCGGACGGCCTTCCTCGGCGGCCCGCGGGTGCCCTGGCTCGGCACCTTCCCCGAGGTGAACGTCCGGCTCTACTCCGTCGACGAGCAGGGACGACGCGGAGTCGTGTTCGTCTCGCTCGACGCCTCCCACCTCCTTCCCGTGCTCACCGCGCAGGCGGTGTTCGGGCTCCCCTACCGCTGGGCCCGGATGAGCATCGAGCACCGCCACGGCGCGGTGATCTACGACACGATCCGGCACTCGGACTCGGCCGCCCGCTCCCGGATCGTCGTCCGCCCGGGCGACCCGGTCGGCGAGGACCCGCTCGCCTCGTTCCTCACTGCACGCTGGGCCTACCACGAGCGCCACCTGGGCTCCACCTGGTACGGCCGCAACCTGCACCGGCCGTGGCCGCTGCGCCGCGCGGAGCTGCTGGCGCTCGACGACGGGCTGCTCGACGCCGCGGGCTTCCCCGGGCTGGCGACGCGCGCGCCGGACTCGGTGCTGTACTCGGCGGGAGTGGAGACCGTGTTCACGGTGCCGCGGAAGGTGTGAGGGGGGCGACGCTCCTCCACAGACGGTTCTTCGCGATGCTGTCCGATGAAACGGCGCTCCCGAGGCCCACGGCGAGACTTCGTCCGGTGAGATCAGGGCATGAAGGAATCGGCGACAGTAGACGACGCGCTCACGGAGGCGCTCGCGCTCGCCGGCTCACGGCACGCTGAGCGGTCCGCCGTCGAGGCATCCCGGTACCGGGCAGTCGAGGAGGCACGCCGCCTCGCGATGGCGGCACCGGCGGCGCTCGTCGGCGAGCACGTCCAGGTGCAGGTGGATCGGGCGGAGGCGGCGCACCGGGCGCTGATCGCGGAGCTCGCGACGGGACTCCGGGTCTCGGAGGCGCACGCCTCTGCACTGGTCGACGAGGCGCGCCTGCTGGTGAACGACCTCCCGGCGACGTTGCGCGCACTCGCGGACGGAGCGCTCTCCCCCGAGCATGCGCGACTCGTGGTGCGAGGAGCACTCGACGTCCCCGCCGAGGTCCGTGGGCGCTTCGACGAGGAGGCCGCCACGATCGCGGTCGCCTGCACGCCGCCCCAGCTGCGACGCGCCCTCCGGTCGCTCCGGGAACGGCTGCACCCGCAGACGCTCAGCGAACGTCATAGGGACTGCGCCCGTCGTCGCGCGCTCTGGGTGGAGGGCCTCGACGACGGGATGGCGATCCTGCACCTCTACACCGCAGCTCCCGATGTGCTCGGCGCGATGGACAGGATCGACCGGGCCGCCCGCTCCCTCGCGGATCTGCCGGACGAGGAGCGGACGCTGGGCCAGCTCCGCGCAGACATCGCCGCTGCGCTGCTGGTCGACGGGGAGACATCGGCCGACGGAGACGGCACGTCGATGCCGGCGGGAGTGCGCGCCGAAGTCGCGGTGACCGTGCCGGCGCTGACCCTCCTCGGGCGGTCCGACCAGCCCGCCGTCCTCGACGGATACGGACCCGTCGATCCGGAGACCGCGCGGCGTCTCACAGCAGGTGCTCCCTCGTTCACGCGGCTGCTCACCCATCCGGAGAGCGGAGCGGTCCTCTCCGTCGGACGCGACTCCTACCGAGTGCCGGCGGACCTGCGTCGCCACCTCCAGCACCGCGACGGGACCTGCCGGTTCCCGGGATGCACCCGCAGCACCCGCCACGCGGACGTCGACCACGCGAACGACTGGCACCACGGAGGCACCACGTCGGCCGACAACCTCGCGCACCTCTGCCGACACCACCACCGGCTCCGCCACACCACGGGGTGGACCCACCGGCAGGAGCCGGACGGCACGCTGCACTGGACGAGCCCGACGGGACGGCAGCATGTCACCCGGCCCGGGGAGCCGGGGAACGGGACGGAGGGCGGACACGATCCGACCGGGACCGGCGGGCCGTGACAAGGGGCAGGTCGGGTGGCGTGGACGGGCAGGTCAAGGGGCGGGCCCGCTTCGGCGCGCCCGCGTAGCGTGGACGGCACGGGCCGATAGGCGCGGAAGCGACAAGAGGGGCAGCGACATGGCAGGAACGAAGGACAGGAAAGACGCGACGACGGGGACCTCCGCGGTGCTCTTCGACATCGACGGGACCCTCGCCGACACGAACTTCCTCCACGTCGAGGCGTGGTCGCGCGCCTTCTGGCAGGCCGACCTCGTCGTCCCCGCCTGGCGCATCCAACGAGCGATCGGCGCAGACTCGTCGGAGCTGCTCGACATGCTCCTCGAGGACGAAGTGAAGGAGGAGCAGCGCGCACTGGTGAAGTCGCTGCACACCAAGAACTACGCCGAGACGACAGCACGCATCGTTCCACTCCCGGGAGCTCGCGAGCTCGTCGCGACGCTCGTCGGTCGAGGCGTCCACGTCGTCCTCGCCACCTCGGCACCGCAGAACGAGCTGGACGTGCTTCTCGACGTCCTCGACTTCGGCGGCTCCGTCCACGCTGTCACCAGCGGCGCAGACGTCTCGACCGCCAAGCCAGCACCCGACCTGATCTCGATCGCGCTCGACCGCGCGGGCGTCTCCGTCGACCGCGCCGTCATGGTCGGCGACGCGACCTGGGACGTCCTGGCCGCCGAGCGCGCGGGCCTGGCAACGGTCGGAGTCCTCTCCGGCGGTACCTCGGAGCACGAACTCCGCGAGGCCGGGGCCGTCGCCGTCTACGAGGACGCGGCGGCCGTCCTGACCGGTCTCGGTGAAGGGCCCCTCGCGAGCCTCCTGAACTGACCGACCGCCACCCCAGGAGGCTCACGAGCCTCAGTCGCGGGGTCGCCGTCGCAGCACGAGGAGCGTCACTCCGATGGCGGCGGCGACCGCGGCGAGAGCGCCGCCGATCCACAGGACGTCCCCGAGGAGTGCCGGGTCCGATCCGGACGTCGCCTGCGCTTCGTCGGCGGACTCGGCCTGTCCTCCTGAGACCGCGACGGTGCCGTTGCAGTCCGGGACCGAGTCCGACCCGTCGGCGAGCGCGGTCCCGTCGGACGGCGCCCAGTCGAACGCGTACTGGCCCGACACGGGGTGCCCGTCGGTGGACACGACCTGCCAGGTCACCTCGTACTCCCCCGCCGCGCCGAGCTCGAGCGGCATCGACGCTTCCGGCCCGACGACGCTGACGCAGCCGTCGCCGTAGTAGAGCCCGTCCGGCCCGACGACGCGCAGAGCCGCCGCCGTTCCGTCCGTCCCGAGGACGAGCAGGTCGTCGTTCGTCGTCAGCACCAGCGTTCCCGGCTGCTCCGTCACGGTCGAGTCCGCAGCGGGAGTCGTCGAGACGAGGTAGTTGTGCGCGCTGGCGGGCGCCGCCACAGCGATCGAGCCGAGCAGCCCGATCGCGGTAGCGGCGACGAGGGCCTTCCGACGGGTCACGCCGACGCCCGGGGTCCGCGGCGGCGGGAGGCGAGCCCGACGGCCACGCCGACCGCGCCGACGACGAGCCCGCCGACTCCGAGGATGCGGGCGAGCACGTCGTCGCCGCTCGTGGCCGTCGTCGCCGAGGCGGTGGTCGCGACCGCGTCGTCACCGTCGCCGTCGTCGTCGTGTCCGCCCCCGTGGCCGGACCCCGCTTCCGCCGCGGTCACCGCGACGGTGGGAGCGGGCAGCTCGGGCTCGTCCTGGCCGTCGACGGTCGGCTGGTCCCAGGCGGTGCTGCCGGTCTCGCACGTCTGCAGCACGGGGAACTCCAGCGTGGAGCCCGCCGCGTCCTCGGGGAGCTGCAGCTGGAGGGCGACGGTGTCGCGGTAGCCGTCGGCGAGGGGCGTCTTCGCCGTGTAGACCACGTCCGAGACCCGCTTGGTCGCGGTGCTCCCGTGGGAGTCGGTGACCGGGTCGGCGATCGCGACCTCGTTCTTCACGACGTCCCAGTTCGGGTTGATCGTCGGGCTGACCGAGTTGATGCCGTCGGGCATCGTGATCGTGAGTCCCGTCGTCGGCGAGCCCTCGCAGCCGTGGGCCAGTGAGAACGTCACCACCGTGTACGAGCCGGCGGCGGTGCTGCTCGCCGCCGCGGTCACGTGTGCGCTGGCCGCAGTGGGCGCGGCGACAGCGAGCGCGAACGATCCGGCGGCGACGAGTGCGCCGCTGCCGACGAGGCGGAGCCGCGAGAAGGAAGAAGAAGAAGAAGAAGAAGAAGAAGAAGAAGAAGAAGAAGAACGGGTCATGACGGTCGTGTCCTCGGGGGAGATCCGGCGCGGGGCCGGGAGTTCTGGACGCAGCGCGGGTTCGCGGTGCATGCGGAGGCGCCGACCGGAGCCGCTCCCGCACGGGAGGGGCGTCAGGCGGCGCGGAGGACCCGCAGCGGCGGCCCGCGGTGCCGGAGGATCGAGAGGACCGCGTCGAGGGAACGGGGCGCCCGCGGCTCGGGGGTGCCCGTCATCGAGACGCCGGGTGCCGACGGGAGCGCGACCGCGGACGCGCGGGCGACGATCCGTACGATGACGCGCTGGAGGCCTGCTCCCAGCGTCCAGAAGAGGCGCTCGCCGTACCGGAACGCCGCGATCGTGAAGGCAGCCGCAGCGAGGTGGGCGACGAGCATCAGCGGAGCGTGGGCCGCGTGTCCGCCTCCGCCGGCGATCAGCTCGATGGTCGACCCGTCGTGGAAGTGCGCGCCGGTGCCCGTCGTCCCGACCACGCTCACCTCCCCACCGCTGCCCGTGATGAGGAAGAGGCCGTGGTACGCGATCTGGCTGAGGAGCACGGAGAGCGTCAGCCGGGGAAGGGACGGACGGCGCCCCGAGAGGAGGACGCAGACGACGACGGCGAACGCCGCGGCGAGGGCGAGCACGGCAGGAGCGGGGGTCTCGGCGCCCGCGAGCGTGTGGGAGGCGGCGGCCGTGGCGGTCGCGGCGAGAGCGGCGGCGACGCCGCGAGCCACTCGTGCACCTCGGGTCTGCACTCGCCCGTCCTCTCGTCGTCGCGTCGACGCGTGCGCGCGACGTCTCCAGGGTAATCGACGCGGCGGAGCAGCTCCCCGCCGTCCCGGTTCCCTGCCGTTACGAAGCCGTTACCTAGATCACCGAAAGAAATCCAAACCCCCGCAGGGAGGGCTCCGAACACATGTCAACGGCCGCGACACGGTCCACACAGAACAGGTCCTCCGCATCACGTGGGGGCCGTCTCACGAAGGAGTAATCCCATGCGATCCACCAAGCGTTCCGCCCTCGCCGCATTCGCCCTGCTGGGCACCGCCGCCCTCGGCCTCACCGCCTGCTCGAGCGGAAGCGGCTCGACCACCGCCGCCAGCGACGCGGCGACCGAGATGTCGACCCCGATGGCCACCTCGTCGGCCTCCGCCTCCTCGACCCCCATGGCGACCATGGACCCGGCCGCGAACCTCGTCGGCCCCGGCTGTGCCGCCTACGCCGAGCAGGTCCCGGACGGCGCCGGCTCGGTCGAGGGCATGTCGCTCGACCCCGTTGCGACCGCCGCGTCGAACAACCCGCTGCTCACCACCCTGACCGCTGCGATCTCCGGTGGCCTCAACCCCGACGTCAACCTCGTCGACACGCTGAACAGCGGCGAGTTCACCGTCTTCGCCCCGGTCGACGACGCGTTCGCCAAGCTCGACGCCGCGACCGTCGACTCCCTCAAGACCCCCGAGGGCGCCGCCACGCTGTCCTCGATCCTGACCTACCACGTCGTCCCCGGCCAGATCGCCCCTGACGCGATCGCCGGCGACCACGCCACTGTCCAGGGTGGCAACCTCACCGTCACCGGTTCCGGCGACGACCTGAAGGTCAACGACGCGTCCGTCATCTGCGGTGGCGTCCAGACCGCCAACGCGACCGTCTACCTCATCGACACCGTGCTGACCCCCCCGGCCAGCTAATTCCCTCACCGGCTCCGGCCGGTGAACACGCCGAAGGGCGGGCACCGCGAGGTGTCCGCCCTTCGGCGTTCGTGCGTGCAGAAGCCCTCCGCGAAGCCGGACACTGCAGAGTCGTCCGGCACAGAGTCGTCCAGCACAGAGCCGCGCAACGCAGAGCTGTCCGAACGGGAAGCCGCACAGCGAGGAGCCCTGCGCAGCGCGGAGTCGGAGGGTCACCACGACCCGGCACTCGCCGTCACTCCGCACCACAGCACTCACCACGAACGACACGAGGCGCGGACCCCGATGCAGGGGGTCCGCGCCTCGTCGTCGTGCGGTCGGCGGCTACTCGGCCGGGGCGCTGATCTCGCGCAGGACGCGGTCGCCGGGGCGGGCCTCGATCATCTCGGCCTCGATCTCGGCCCGGTCGAGCAGCTCCTCCATGCGGCGGCGACGGTTGCGCGTGATGAGCGTCACGACCGTGCCCGTCTTGCCCGCGCGGCCGGTGCGGCCGGAGCGGTGGAGGTACGTCTTGTACTCGTCGGGAGCGTCGGCCTGAATCACCAGGTCGATGTCGTCGACGTGGATGCCGCGCGCGGCCACGTCCGTCGCGACCAGCACGTCCACGCGTCCGCTGGTGAGCAGTGCGAGGTTGCGGGTGCGGCGCGACTGGTTGAGGTCGCCGTGGAGGCTCGTCGCGGGGATGTCCGCGTGGTCGAGCTGCTCCGCGAGCTGCTCCGCGAACGCGCGGGTCCGGGCGAAGATCAGCGTCTTGCCCTGGCGGGCGGCGAGCTGCTCGATGATCTCGGCCTTGTCGCGGTGCTCGATCAGGAGCACGCGGTGGTCGATGGTCGAGGACGCCTGGTCCTCGCCGGCGACCTCGTGGACGCTCGGCTCGACCAGGAACTCGTCCACGAGCGTCGCGACGCCCTTGTCGAGCGTGGCCGAGAACAGCAGCCGCTGGCCGCCGTCGGCGGTCTGGCGGAGGATGCGCTGCACGGGCTCGAGGAAGCCGAGGTCGCACATGTGGTCGGCCTCGTCGAGCACCGTGATGGTGATGTTCGAAAGGTCGAGGCGGCCCTGCTCGACGAGGTCCTCGAGGCGGCCCGGCGTCGCGATGACGATGTCGACTCCGCGCTGGAGGGCTCCGACCTGCTTGTACTGGGGGACGCCGCCGTAGATGGTCGTCGTGAACAGGCCGACGGAGCGGGCGATCGGCTGGATGGTCCGGTCGATCTGCATGGCGAGCTCGCGGGTCGGCGCGAGGATGAGCGCGCGCGGAGCGCGGCCCGGCTTGCGGCCCTTCGCTCCGTTGTTCTCCATCAGGCGCTCGACGACGGGGGCGCCGAAGGCGATGGTCTTGCCGGAGCCGGTCTTGCCGCGTCCGAGGACGTCCTTGCCGGCGAGCACCTCGGGGATGGTCGCGGCCTGGATCGGGAACGGCGCGGCCGCTCCGAGCTCGGTCAGCATCCGGACGATGTTCCCTCCCAGGCCGAGGTCGCCGAAGGTGACGCCCTCGACGTCGACGGCGAGAGTGGCCGTCGCCTCGAGGCGCTCGAGCACGACGTCGTCGGCCTGGTGCGGCGCACGGGCGTCGCGGCTGGGGTAGAAGTCCGAGCCGGAGTCGCGGCGCGAGGGCCGGGAGTCGCGGTCGAGCGAGCGGGTCGGGCGGTCGCCGCGGTCGTGGCCGCGCGAGGGACGCGCGTCCCGGTCGAAGGAGCGAGCCGGACGGTCGCTGCGGTCGAACGAGCGGGCGGGACGCTCGGTGCGGTCGTAGCCGCGCGAGGGGCGCTCGTCGCGGTCGCCGGTGCGGGCCGGACGGTCGTCGCGTCTGTAGGAACGCGCCGGACGCTCGTCGCGATCGTTCGAGCGCGCCGGACGCGCATCGCGGTCGAAGGAACGGGCCGGACGGTCGCTCCGGTCGAAGGAACGCGCCGGACGCTCATCGCGCCCGTAGGAACGCGCCGGACGCTCGTCGCGATCGTTCGAGCGCGCCGGACGCGCATCGCGGTCGAAGGAACGGGCCGGACGGTCACTGCGATCGAAGGATCGCGCCGGACGCTCGTCGCGGTCGTTCGAGCGCGCCGGGCGTGCGTCGCGGTCGTACCCGCGGACCGGACGCTCGTCACGGTCGTTCGAGCGCGCCGGACGCGCGTCGCGGTCGTAGCCGCGAGAGGGCCGCTCGTCGCGGTCGTTCCCGCGGGCGGGCCGATCGGCGCGCTCGGTGGCCCGCTCGGCGCGCTCGTCGGCGTTCCAGCGCGCCTTCTTGGGGGCGTTCTCGTCGACGGCGCGGAATCCGCGGTGGCCCTCGCTGCGCGAGCCCGGCTTGGCGCCGGGGAAGCGCGAGCGGCCGCCGAGCTGGGACTTGCCGCTCGAGGCGCCGAAGCGGTTGGGCTCGAAGTTCTTGGCCGGACGTCCGCCGGCGGGCTTCTTGTTCTTGGGCATGGCAGTTCTTCCTGGGTTCAGGTCGTGCGCGAGGAGGCGACGCCGGAGGAGCCCCGTCGTGAGGGGCGTCCGTGCGCTGGACTGCTGCGGGGCAGCAGGGGGGAGAACCCGGGCGAGTCATTGACCGGGGCCGATTCACACATGTGATTCGTCTCACGACGACTGTCGGAGACCCGGCCCACTTGACTAACAAACCCATCCGCACGAGAACGCACGGTGTCAAGAGCCGACCGAGCGAGTCTACACGCGGCCCCGGAGCCTGGCTAGGGCGGGGAGACGTGCGGCCAGGAGCCGCTCAGGTCGGGGGCCGCGAAAGCCGGGAGCCGCGAAGCCCGGGAGCCGCGAAGCCCGGGGGCCGCGCACCTCCGCAACCGGTCCCCCGCGGAGTCGCCCCGCAACAGCCCCCCGGCCCCGAGCCGCAGCACGATCGACGCGCGCCCGCGCGCAACGACCGCCCGTCCGCTACTGCGACGCCCGCCGGGCCCGGTACGCGGCCACGTTCGCGCGATTGCCGCAGTTGCCCGTGTCGCAGTAGCGCTTCGAGCGGTTGCGGGAGAAGTCCACGAGCACCGCCTCGCAGTCCTCCGCCGCGCAGACGCGGATCCGCTCGCGCTCGTCGCCGCGGATCACGTCGACGAACGCCATGGCGGCCTCGACCAGGATGCGAGTGGCGAGCGGGCTCTCGTCGCGCGTCGCGTGGAGGTGCCAGCCGTAGGGTCCGTGCCGGACCAGCTGCGGGAGCGCGCGGCCGGAGTCGAGCATCCCGTTGACGACGGGGACGAGGTCCTCCTCGGCGCGCGTGAGCCAGAGGGTGCGGAGGGAGGAGCGGATCGCCCGCACGGCCTCCAGTTCCTCGGCCGATCCGTCGCGGCTGCCCGTGTAGCGGTTCTGGAGGAGGAAGTCGTCCAGCTGCTCGATCGTCGCCATCTCGTCCTCGCCGGACGGCGACAGCTCGGGGAGCGTGTTGACGAGGGTGGCGGTGGAGGTCAGTGACGCCTCGACGTCATAGGCGAACACCATGTTGACTCCTGACAGTGCGGCTCAGTAGTGTGCGATCAGCTCGCTGTCACGAGTGTAATCCTTTTGACTCCTGAAGGAGCCGGCCATGACCGCCGAGAGCACCGCCGCCGTCACCCTCCCCGCCGCGAGCGCGCCCGCGCCTGCACGGCGCCTCGGCTCGGGCCTCGTCGCGGCGCTGGCCGCGTCGGCGGCGTTCGGTCTGGGCGGGCCGTTCGTGAAGCCGCTCCTCGAGGCGGGCTGGACGCCGGCGTCCGCGGTCCTCTGGCGCGCGGGCGGCGCCGCCCTGATCCTCGCGATCCCGGCGGTCCTGTCCCTCCGCGGCCGTTGGCCCGTGCTCCGCCGCAACCTCGGCACGATCGCCCTCTACGGAGTCTTCGCCGTGATCGCCGCGCAGCTCTGCTTCTACAGCGCGATCGAGCACATGTCGGTCGGCGTCGCCCTGCTGATCGAGTACCTCGCGCCGGTGTTCCTCGTCCTCCTCGCCTGGGCGCGCACCCGCCGGCACCCCGGCCGCTTCACCCTCGCCGGCTCCGCTCTCGCGCTCGGCGGCCTGGTGCTCGTGCTCGACCTGTCCGGCGAGTCGACCCCCGAGCTGGTCGGCATCGCCTGGGCGCTGACCGCCTCGCTCGGCCTGTGCGTCTACTACGTCATCGCCGGCCGAGTGGATCCGGAGCTGCCGCCGATCGCGCTCACGGCGGGGGCGATGACGGTCGGCGCCGCGATCCTGCTGGCACTCGGGGCGCTCGGCGTCACACCGCTGCGCGCGACCTTCGGAGAGGTGGTGTTCGTCGGAGCGGAGGTCAGCTGGCTCCTCCCCGCGGGCGTGATCCTCGGCATGTCGACGGTGCTGGCGTATCTGCTCGGGATCGAGGGCGGACGCCGTCTCGGCACGCGGATCGCCTCCTTCGTCGGCCTGACGGAGGTGCTGTTCTCGATCGCGGCCGCGTGGCTGATCCTCGGCGAGCTGCCCGCGCCGATCCAGTTCGGCGGCGGCGCGCTGATCCTCGCGGGGGTCGTCCTGGTCCGGCTGCAGCGCGAGCCCGGCACCCCCTGATCGCGGGGGTGCCGCATCCGGGGCGCCGGGCACCCCGTACGCTGATCGCACTCATGCGCGAGCCCACCCGATCCCCGCGACGCGTCGCCGCGGTCCTGGCCGCCCTCGCACTCCTCCTCTCGGGCTGCGCGAGCACCACTCCCGTCTCGGAGCCGGTGGCGCAGGCGCTCGGAGCGGCACCCGCACCCGACTGGTCCGGCGTGAGCGTGACGGCCGACGTCGTCTACGACGCGAGCACCGGGCAGAGCGTCGACGTCTGCTCCTCCCCTGCCCCGTCGGCGGAGCCGCGGCCCGCCGTCCTCGTCGTGCACGGCGGCAGCTGGGCCCGTGGAGGCAAGGCCGACGCGAACTGGCGCCCGATCTGCCAGTGGCTCGGATCGGAGGGGTTCGTCGCCGTCTCGGTCGACTACCGCCTCGCGCCCGCCGCCGTGTTCCCCGCGCAGCTCGACGATGTGACGGCCGCCCTCGACTGGCTGCTCGAGCCGGAGCAGACCGCGCGCTTCGGCATCGATCCGGAGCGGGTGGCGGCCTTCGGCGGCTCGGCCGGCGGCAACCTCGCCTCTCTGCTCGGCACGCTGCCGTCGACCTCGTCGCGCCTGGCCGCCGTGGTCGACCTGAGCGGTCCCTCCGATCTCAGCGCCGCCGGCCTCGCCGACGACGACCCGGTTGTCGGAGTCGCGGCCGCCGTGCGCAGCTACCTCGACTGCGCGGACCTCGCCTCCTGCCCCGCTGCGACCGCCGCCTCGCCCCTCGCGCAGGTGGACGGCTCCGAGCCGCCGTTCCTCATCGCGCACGCGGCGCACGAGCGGGTCGCGCTCAGCCAGTCGACCCGCTTCGCGGAGGCGCTGCGCGGAGCGGGCTCGAGCGTCGACCTCCTCGTCCTCCCCGGCTCGCTGCACTCGATCGCGCTCCTCGACGACGCTCTGCGTGCTCGGGTCGTCGAGTTCCTCCGCGCCCACCTGGGCTCGTGAGCGGAGTCGTCGTCCGCCTCGAGGACGCAGCCGGAGCGGAGGGCCTCCTCGCCGCGGTCCCGCCCCCGCACGCCCGCGTCCTGGTCGCCCGGATCGACGGGGCGGCGTCCGGCGTGCTGGTGCTCGCTCCCGGCCCGGACGACTTCGCCGAGGTGCTGGAGCTCGTGGTCGCCTCCGTCCACCGGCGCACGGGAGTCGCCCGACGGCTCGTCGCGGCGGCGGAGTCGTGGGCGCGGGTGCAGCGGATCCGCACGCTGCGCCTGGCCGCCGCTCCGGAGCTCGCCCCAGCGGCCGGGGCGCTCGGCTTCACGGCGATCGACGGCTTCGGAGCCCACGTCGGCGACGACGCGGTGCTCTGCTTCGCGCGTCCGGTCTGAGCAGCGCCCGCTCCGAGGCGTGTGCCGCTCCCGAGAGGCGGCCCCGCCTCGTCCGGCGCGCACCCCCGCCGTCAGTCGATCGAGCAGCCCGGCTCGTCCGACAGTGCCCGCTGGATCCGGGCGCGGTGCTCGTCCGACATCGGCGGCAGCGCGTCGGGCGCGAACCAGCCGACCTCGGTCGACTCGTCGTCCGCGACGTGGGCCTCCCCCGAGATCCAGCGGCAGCGCACCACGTGGTCGAGGTACTGCGAGCGGTCCCCGTTAGGGTACTGCATCGGTGGGAGGGTGTGCACCTGCACGAGGCGCTCGACCTCGATCTCGACGCCCGCCTCCTCCTGCGCCTCGCGGCGGGCGGTGCCGGCGACGGTCTCGCCCGGGTCGATGATCCCGGTGACGGCCGTCCAGGCGCCGGTGTCGGCGCGCCGGACGAGCAGGACCTCGAGCGCCGGCTCCTCGCGGAGGATCACCGCGGTCACGCCGGTGAGCCAGAGCAGCTCGGTCCCGATCCGCTCGCGCAGTCGCAGCACGAAGTCGGGAGTCGCCATCAGTGCTCTTCGGGTCGGAAGTCGAACGCGACGATGCCGGCCGTGTCGACGAACGGCCCGACGAACTCCTTGAACGCGTCGTGCGCCGGATCCCAGTGCGCGGGGTCCTCGACGGCCGGCCGGCCCAGGTAGTAGTGCAGGTCGCCCTCGGAGGAGAAGGTCAGCAGGAACGCGCGGTCGAAGCCCTCGCCCGCGCCCTCGATGCTCAGCTGCGGCCCGGTCTCGATCGACTCGATGTAGGGCCGTCCGTCGCGGACGCACTCGTCGGCCAGGGCGAGGAAGCGGCGGGTGACCTCGTCCGCCTCGGCGACCAGCGCCGTCGGGCGGAAGCGGATCAGGACGAGGTGCCGGAGCGTGCCCGGGCGGAAGTCGCGGGCGACGAAGCGCTCCGGACCGATCTCGTCGAGGACCGCGGTGGCGCGCTCCGGGCCGCTGCGCCAGCGCGAGCCGACCGTCCCGGCCGCATCCCTGATGTCCGTCATGCCGACGCCTTCCCGGCGCGGGCGGCACGCCGCCGCTCACGATACCCCTCGACAAGGTTGTAGACGACGGGCAGGACCACGAGGGTCAGCACCGTCGAGGACACCAGGCCGCCGATCACGACGATCGCCAGCGGCTGCGAGATGAAGCCGCCGTGGCCCGTGATCCCCAGCGCCATCGGCAGGAGGGCGAAGATCGTCGCGAGGGCGGTCATCAGGATGGGCCGGAGCCGCCGCTCGGTGCCGTGCAGCAGCGCCTCCCGCACCGGCATCCCGCGATCGCGGTACTGGTTCACCAGGTCCACGAGCACGATCGCGTTGGTGACGACGATGCCGATCAGCATCAGCACGCCGATCAGGGACGGCACGCCCAGCGGCACGCCGGTGATCACCTGCAGGAGGATCGCGCCGGTCGCCGCGAACGGCACGGACACGAGCAGGAGCAGCGGCTGCAGGAGCGAGCGGAACGTCGCCACCATCACGACGTAGACGATCAGGATCGCGACCAGCAGCGCGATGCCCAGCTGCGAGAACGCGTCGGCCTGGTCGGCGGTCACTCCGCCGAGGGAGGCGTCGACACCGGCCGGAAGCGCCGTCGCGTCGATCGCGTTCTGCACGGCGACGTTGGCCGAGGCGAGGTCGTCGCCCTCCGGGGTGACGGTGATGGTCGCGGTGCGCTGCCCGCGCTCGGTGGTGATGCTCGCCGGACCGTCCGTCTGCTCGACCGCCGCGAGGGTGGAGAGCGCGACGGTGCCGGTGAGGGTCGGCACCTCGAGGTTCCGCAGCTCGTCCACGGTGGCCGGCGGCTGCCCGTCGGCCAGGTAGATCGAGAGGGTGCGGTCGTCGATCACGACGCTGCCGACCTGGCTGGGCTGGAGCGCCTGGCTGACGATCGTGCCCACGGCGACCTCGCTGAGACCCGCCCGGGCCGCGGCGTCGCGGTCGACCCGCACCGCGATGTAGGGCAGCGAGGAGGAGAGGTTGCTCTCGGCCTGGCTGATCCCGTCGGTCCCGCGCAGGGCTTCGAGGAGCTGGTCGCTCGCGCTCTGGAGGTCGCTCTGCGAGGCGGTCGAGAGGTCGACCTCGATGTCCGAGGAGGCGCCGAAGCCGGAGGAGGCGGCGACGCTGATGTCCTCGGCCGAGGCGACGCCCGACAGCGCGTCGCGGACGTCCGCCTGCACGGCTACCTGGTCGGCCGACTCGTCGGTGGTGACGGAGTAGCGGATCGAGGTGCCGCCGCCTCCTCCCCCGCCGAACGCGCTCTGCAGGCCGCCGGAGGAGCCGACGGTGAGCTGGACGGTCTCGACGCCGTCGACGCCGAGGATCGCCGTGCTCGCCTGCTGCGCCGTCGCGTCCTGCGCGTCGAGGCTCTGGCCGACGGGGACCGTCTGGGTGACGGTGAAGGTGTCCTGCCCGCTGGAGCCGAGGAAGTTCGTCTTCATCAGCGGGTACAGCGCACCGGTCCCGACGAGCACGAGCAGCGCGAGGAGGACGGTGACGACCGAGTGCTTCAGGGTCCAGTGGATGATCGGGCCGTAGACCGACTGCAGCCCGCGCGCCCGCCGGGGAGCGGCGTGGGCGCCGTGGTGCGGGGCCTCCTCGACCGGCGCAGCGGTGTCGGCCGGGACGCCCGAGGCGGGTGCCCCTCCGGCCGCCGCGCGCTCCTCCGCGAGCGCCGCCTGCGCGGCCTGGCGCACCGCCGGCCGCATCGAGGGGCGGAGGAACCAGGAGGCCAGCACCGGCACGATCGTCAGCGCCACCACGAGGGAGGCGAGCAGGGCGATCGACACGGTCAGCGCGAAGGGCCGGAACAGCTCGCCCGTGGTGCCGCCGACGAACGAGATCGGCAGGAAGACCGCGACCGTGGTGATCGTGGAGGCGGTGATCGCGCCGGCGACCTCGCGGACGGCGACCGCGATGGTCCGGGCCCGGTCCTCGCCCGCGTCGAGGTGCCGCTTGATGTTCTCGATCACGACGATGGAGTCGTCGACCACACGCCCGATCGCGATGGTGAGCGCGCCGAGGGTCAGGATGTTGAGGGTGTAGCCGGCCGTCTGCAGGCCGATGAACGTGATCAGCACCGACGTCGGGATCGAGATGGCCGTGACCAGGGTCGAGCGCACCGACAGCAGGAACAGCAGGATCACCAGCACGGCGAAGACGAGGCCGAGCGCCCCCTCCTGCGCGAGCGACGCGATCGACTCCTGGATGTAGGGCGCCTGGTCGAAGACCGGGGTGAAGGCGGCGTTGTCGCCGATCGACTCCTCGAGGTCCGGGAGCAGCGCGGCCACGCCGGTCGACACGTCGACGGTGTTCGCCGCGGGGAGCTTGGTGATCGAGAGGGTCAGGGCGGGCTGGCCGTTGACGCGCGAGATCGAGGTGACGGGGGCGTCGGTGACGGCGACGGTCGCGACGGAGCCGAGGGTGGTGACCGTCGGCTCTGCGGTCACGGCCGCGCCTCCCGCCGCCGCTCCGACGTCGGAGCCGCCGACCGAAGCGCCGGAGCCCGCGGAGGCACCCGCGCCCGCTGACGCACCGGCGCCGCCCGCACCCGCGGAGGCACCTGCGGACGGCAGCAGCGGCAGCGCCGCGATCGCGTCGGTCGAGTCGAGCTTGACGCCCGACTGCACCGAGAAGGTCGAGCCGTCCTGGGTGATCTGTCCGCCCGCGACGAGCACGCCGTTCTGCTGCAGGGCCGAGCGGATGTCGCCGGTCGAGAGGCCGGCCGCGGCGAGCGCCGCGTCGTCCGGGGTGATCGTGACGCGCTGGGCGGTCTCGCCGACGAGCGCCGCCTCGCGCACGCCCTCGACCTTCTCCAGGTCCGGGATGACCGTGGTGCGCAGGCGCTCGGCCAGCGCGTCCGCGTCGCCGTCGCTCGACACGGCGAGCTGCAGCACCGGCAGGTCGTCGAGGGAGCCGGTGACCACCTGCGGGTCGACGCCGTCCGGGAGCGTGCTCTTGATCCGGTTGATCGCCTGCAGGATCTTCTGCTCGGCGGTGGCGAGGTCGGTGCCGTAGGTGAAGGACGCCGAGATGAGGGAGGAGTCCGTGGAGGACGTCGCGCTGGTCGTCTCGAGCCCCGGCACCCCCTGGATGGCGGTCTCGATCGGCGTCGAGACGTCGTCGTTGACCACCTCCGGAGCGGCGCCCGGGTAGGACGTGACGACGGCGAGCTGCGGGAAGGAGATCGACGGCGCGAGCTCCTGCTTGAGCCCGGTCAGGGCGACTCCGCCGAAGACGGCGATGACGACGGTGACGAGCGCGATGAGCGCCCGGTTCTTCATGCTGAGGACCGCGAGGAGATGCACCCTCCGAGTCTTCCATCAGCCGACTGAGTGTTGGGAGGGACGCGGCGTTCCGGGGCGTGCGACGGGGCGACCGGCGCCACCGGCCGGCCCCGGACGCCCTCAGCCCAGGCGGACCTCAGCCGTCGACGACCCGACGGGGAGGCTCACTGCAGCGCCCGCCCCGGCGCTCGAGAGCGCGAAGTCCCCGGCGAAGGCCCGGACGCCGACGCGCCCCTCGGCGTCCGTCCGGAGCACCGTCGGCTCGAGCCACCAGTCCCCGCGGATCCGCGAGCGCAGCGCCTCGTAGGCCGGCTTCGGGCTCCCGTCGCGGCGGAGGAACCCGCCCGGCGCTCCGAGCCAGGCGCCGGCGTCGTCGAAGCCCCAGTAGGTGATCGCCTCGACCGCCGGATGCGCGACCAGCGTCTCGTAGTGCCGCACCATCTCGTCCGCCTGCCGCGCCTCCCCCTCCGGGGTGGTCGGCCAGTCCTCGACCACGTGGTCGTTGAGGTCCTCGATCTCGGCGGGCATCAGCTCGCCCGAGACGAGGGTGGTCTCGGTCCAGTGCAGCGGCAGGCCGAAGCGCGCGAACCTGTCGCAGATCGCCGCGATCTGCTCCTCCCCGCGGAACCCCTGGTGCATGTGCGACTGCAGGCCGATCGCATCGGGCCGGATCCCGGCCTCGAGCACGTCCTCGATCAGCCGCTCGTACTCGGGCCCGAGGTCGAAGTCGTTCAGCACGAGCACCGGTCCGGTGCCGAGGCTGCGCGCCTCCGAGAAGGCCAGCTCGACCATGCCGACGCGTCCCTTCTCGCGGGCGAGGCGGGTGACGGCGTTCGTCACGCCGTCCGGCTCGTTCGCGAAGCGCGGCATGATGACGACCTCGTTGATCGCGTCCCAGGTGTCGATCAGCCCGGCGAAGGCGCCCACCTCCCGGCGGATGCGCGCGCGGAGGAGCTGCTCGGCCTCGTCCAGCGGCAGCGCGTCGAGCCACTCCGGCTTCACGTAGTGCCAGACCAGCGGGTGCCCCTTCAGCCGGACGCCGTCCGCGGCGAGCGCGCGCGCCTCGGTGAGCACCTCCTCCGTCGCGGTGCGGCCGCGCTCCTGCTCGAAGCGGCCCCAGTAGACGGGGAGCGTCGCCGTGTCGAACAGGTCGAGCCAGAGCCGGCGCTCCTCGGCGCGCGCGGGGTCGGTGCTCGGCGGAGTGCAGCCGAAGGCGAAGGCGTGGCGGCGCTGCTCGACCGTCACGTCGGCGTGGGCGAGCGGAGCGCCGTCGGCACCGAGGACGGTGACGAGGGCGTCGGCGAGACGGGGGCTGAAGTCGGTCATGCGGGGCCTCTCAGGCGGGGTGGCGCTCGTCGAGCGCCGTGTACTCGGATCGGGTGAGCGGGAGGACCGCTCCGTGCTTGGTGTCCTCGGGCAGGTCGAACTCCTCCGCGAGCTCCCAGCGGCCCGAGGCCGGGTCGGTGCTCGTGTAGGCGCGGTAGCCGTAGGGGCGGAGGGCGTACTGGTCGACCCAGAGCGACCAGCGCTCCTCGCGGTGGTGCCGGAAGACCAGCGGCCCCTCGATGCTCGGGCCGAGCTCCTGCCCGATCCCCCGGGCGACGGTGGTGAAGTCGTCCGCGAGGAGGGAGGAGCCGACCTGCTGGAACACCTGCATCGTGTCGGGGGCCTCGTCGTGCTGCTTGGCGAAACGGTGGACGGCCGTGCGCTCGATCAGGAGCGTCATGTCGATCACTCCGCCGGGCAGCCGCAGGTAGGTCTCGGGCTCGGTGAACGTGCGGAAGTCGCGCGTGCGGGAGAGCAGGATGCGGCTGTCGCCCGTCTCGCCGGTGGCGGGGTCGCCGTCCTCGGCCAGCCCGGAGGACCAGTGCACGAGGAAGTCGCCCGAGACCGGGTCGTAGACCGACTCCGGCGCCCAGGCCATGCCCGCGCCCTCGGGAGCGACGGCGACCGCTCGCGGCTCGGACCACTCGAGGAGGTCAGGGGAGTCCCAGACCACGAGGTCGCGGCTCCCCCGGTGCCGGTAGAGGTCCCAGTCCGGGCTCTCGGGCCGCCAGACGCGGAGATCGGTGGCGACGAGGTGGAAGCCCCGCGGCCCGCGGACGATGTGGGGGTCGCGGACGCCGCCCGTGCCGCCGGTCCACTCCAGCACCGGCCCGAGCGCCCGCCAGCGCAGCGGATCGTCGCCCCGGCTGAGCGAGAGGAAGATCTTCTCGCTGTGGCCGGTCCGGTCCTCCACGAAGTGGACCAGCAGGTAGCCGTACCCGTCGCTCATGAGAGAACGATCTCACACGCCCGGCGGGCACTCCACCTCAGACCACGTCGGCGAGGTACCCCGGGTCGGCCGCCGGGTGCCGGGCGACCTGCGCCCACGCCGTCGCGAGCGCCTCCACGGCCCGGTCGGTCGCCTCGGGCGAGTAGCCGATCGGGATGCGGAGGAAGCGCTCGAAGGCGCCGTCGATCCCGAAGCGCGGGCCCGCGGTGATCAGCAGGCCCGCCGTCCGGGCGGCGAGCGCGAGCTGCGAGCTCGCCGGCCGGCCCAGGCCCACCCAGGTGGAGAGGCCGCCCGAGACCCGCGGCACGCTCCACTCCGGGATCGCGCGCGCCAGGGCCGCTTCGAGGTGGTCGCGGCCCGCGCGCAGCTGCGAGCGCCGCAGCTCCAGCACGCCGTCCATCCGGCCGAGCATGTCCGCGACCAGGAGCTGCTCCAGGATCGGCGTGCCGAGGTCGCTCGCCGAGCGCGCCAGCGCCAGCTTGCGGATCACCACCCGCTCGGCGCGGATCCAGCCGATCCGGATGCCGCCCCACAGCGTCTTGCCGACGGAGCCTATCGAGAGCACCGTCCCCTCGGGCCCGTAGGCGGCGAACGGCAGCGGCGTCATCCGCCGGTCGATGTCGAGCTCGGCCGTCGTCTCGTCGGCGATGATCAGCGTGCCCTGCCGGGCCGCGGCGGCGATCGCCCGCTCCCGCAGCTCGGGGGCCATGGAGCGGCCGGTCGGGTTGTGGAAGTCGGGCATCAGGTAGGCCAGACTCGGGCTCGTGCCGCGCAGCGCGGCGATCAGGCCCTCTCCGTCCCAGCCGTCCGCCCCGTCGACGTTCACCGGCACGAGCCGCGCGCCGGCCAGCCGGAGGGCCTCGTAGGCGTGCGGGTAGGTCGGGGCCTCGATCAGCGCCCGGTCGCCCCTCGCGAGCAGGGTGCGGGCGACGAGCGCGATCGCGTGCTGCGCGCCGATGGTCACCATGATCTGGCCGGGCTCGGTGCGCAGACCCCGCGCGGTGTAGCGCTCGGCGATCGCGCGGCGCAGCACCGGCAGACCGACCGTGTCGTAGGAGCCGGAGTCGAAGTGCTCGGGGGCCGCCTGCGCCGCGCGGGTGTAGGCCTCGGCCAGCTCGGGGAGGGCGGGCAGGGCCGCCTTGGTGAAGTCGAGGAAGTCCGGCGCGAGCGAGGGCACCGCGTGCACGGCCGCTCCCGGCAGGCGGGTGACGCTGCCGGAGCCGCGCACGCTGACGAGGTAGCCGCTGTCGCGCAGCTCGCGGTACGCGGCGGCCACGGTCGTGCGGCTGACGCCGAGGCGGGCCGAGAGCTCGCGCTCGGCGGGCAGGCGGCTGCCCGCGGGGATGCGGCCGTCGATCCCGAGGAGGCGGATCCGGTCGGCCAGCGCGAGGTAGGCGGGCCGGGTGCCGCGCTGCTCGCGCCAGTCGCCGAGGAGGGTCTGCAGGGCGCGCGCGCCGAAGTGGACATCAGCCATGCGTCCAAGGTAGCCGAATTGGACCGCGCGAAGAAGGCCAATGTCGCGCTGTGATGAGTCCATGACGCTCACCGCTCCCGTTGCCGCCGCCGCTCCCCCGGCTGGCCAGTGGCGCCTCCGACCCGTGCCGCGCCTGCTGGTGGGCCTGATCCTCTACGGATTCGCCGACGCGATGATGATCCGCGCGGCGATCGGCGTGGACCCGTGGACCGTCTTCGCCCAGGGGGTCGCGCACCAGACCGGGCTCGGGATCGGACTGCTCACGAACGTGATCGGCCTGCTCGTCCTGCTGCTGTGGATCCCCCTCCGACAGCGGCCCGGTCTCGGCACCGTGCTGAACGTGCTCGTGGTCGGCACGATGATCGACGTCGGACTGCGTGTGCTGGCGACGCCGGAGGAGTGGTGGGCCCGCGGCCTGCTCTTCGCAGGCGGTCTCGTGCTGCTGGCGGTCGCGAGCGGGATCTACATCGGCGCCCGCCTCGGTCCGGGGCCCCGCGACGGACTGATGCTGGGCCTGCACACCCGCACGGGCCTGCCGATCTGGGTGGCGCGCTCGGGCGTCGAGCTCACGGTGCTGCTCATCGGCTGGGCCCTCGGCGGCGACGCCGGCCTCGGCACCCTCCTCTTCGCGGTGCTGATCGGGCCGCTCTGCTCGGTGACCCTGCCTCTGCTCGGGGTGCGGAGGCACTGACCCGCGCACGACGGACGCCCCGCCTCCCAGACCGGTTCCGGGAGGCGGGGCCTTCGCGATCGGATCGGCTAGCGCTTGGCCGCGATCTCCGCGCGCATCCGCGACGCCTCGTCGGAGTCCTGGATCGAGGCGATCCCCTCGGTGATCGAGGTGCCCGACGCGGGGGCCTCGTGCTCGTCCGCTCCGAGCGTGGTCTCGTCGAAGGGCGAGCGCCCGCCGAGGACCTCGCGGACCTGCACCATGTCGATCTGCTTGGTCCAGGTGCCCACGAGAAGGGTGGCGACCGCGTTGCCGGTGAAGTTGGTGACCGCGCGGGCCTCGGACATGAAGCGGTCGATGCCGACGATCACACCGACGCCGTTGACCAGGTCGGGACGGAAGGACTGGAGGCCGCCGGCCAGCGTGGCCAGGCCCGCTCCGGTGACGCCCGCGGCGCCCTTCGAGGCGATCATCATGAAGAGGAGGAGGCCGATCTGCTCCGGGATCGACATCGGCGCTCCGGTGGCCGAGGCGATGAACAGCGACGCCATCGTGAGGTAGATCGCCGTGCCGTCGAGGTTGAAGGAGTAGCCGGTGGGCACGGTGATGCCGACGACGGGCTTGGAGACGCCGAGGTGCTCCATCTTCGCGATCAGGCGGGGCAGCGCCGCCTCCGAGGAGGAGGTGCCGACGATGAGCAGGTACTCGCGGGCCAGGTACTTCATCAGCGAGAAGATGCTGACGCCGGTCACCAGGCGCAGCAGCAGGCCGAGGACGACGACCACGAAGATCGCGCAGGTGATGTAGAAGCCGATCATCAGGGTGGCGAGAGCGACGACCGCTCCCCAGCCGGTCTTGCCGACGACCGCGGCGATGGCGCCGAACGCGCCGATCGGGGCGACCCAGAGCACCATCGAGAGGATGCGGAAGACCAGGACCTGGAGCTGCTTGATCGCTCCGAGGATCGGCTGGCCCTTGGCGCCCATCTTCTGCAGCGCGAAGCCGACGAGCAGCGCGACGAAGAGGGTCTGCAGGATGCTGCCGTCCACGAGCGAGGAGAACAGCGAGACGGGGATGATCCCGAGGACGAAGTCGCTGGTGCTCTCGGCCTTGAGGTCGCTGGTGTCGTAGGTGGCGCTCGAGATGTCGAGGCCCTCGCCCGGGTGCAGGATGTTGCCGACGACGAGGCCGATCGCCAGGGCGAAGGTCGACATCACGATGAAGTAGCCCAGCGCGAGTCCGCCGACCTTGCCGACCGTGGCGGCCTTCGCGATGGAGCCGATGCCGATGACGATGGTGCAGAAGATGATCGGCGCGATCATCATCTTGATCAGTCCGACGAAGGCCTTGCCGACGGGCTCGAGCGTCGCCGCGAAGGCGGGAGCGACGAGTCCGACCACGACGCCGGCGACCACGGCGATGATGACGGCGATGTAGAGCCAGTGGTTCCGGTCGATGCGCCGCCGGGTCTTCGGAGGGGTGACCGCGGGGATCAGCCGGTCGGACGGCGTCTGAGGCGTCTTCGCCATGGGGGTGTCCTTCTCTTCGTCGAGGTGAGGGGGTAGGACGATGGTGGCCCCGCCTCCGGAGCCCGGCACGGTTGCGTTCATACTGTTCACGGCGGGGCGCCCCGAGCGCTCGCTCACGAGGGAGTGGCATGGTCAGGACGCCGAGCGCACGCGGACCGCGCGGCAGCATCGCCGCGCGCCTGTTCGCCGTGCAGCTGCTGAGCATCCTGCTGATCGCCGCAGCGGCCGTCGCGGTGCTGGCCCTCGACGCGCGGAGCCGGGCGGGCGACGAGGCCGCCCAGCGGAGCCTCGTCGTGGCGCGGACGGTGGCCGACAATCCGTTCGTCCTCGAGTCGACGGCCGGCGCGGATCCCTCCGCGAGCCTGCAGCCGTACGCCGAGGAGGTCATGCGGGACACCGGCGTCGACTTCCTCACGATCATGGCGCCCGACCGCACCCGGTACACCCACCGCGACCGCGACCGGATCGGCCTGCCGTTCCAGGGCACGATCGAGCCCGCGCTGGAGGGGCGGACCTTCACCGAGACGTACACCGGCACGCTCGGGCCCTCCGTCCGCGCCGTCGCGCCGATCGAGGACGCCGACGGCGCGGTCGTCGCGCTCGTGTCGGCGGGCGTCACGCTCTCGGCCGTGGACGCCTCCTTCGCCGCCCGCGTGCAGGTCGTCGCGTGGGGCGCGCTCGGCGCGGTCGCGCTCGGCGCGCTCGGCTCGTGGCTCCTCGCACGCTACCTGCGCCGGGTCACGGGCGGGCGGGGCCCGGAGCAGATGAGCCAGGTCTTCGCCTACTACGAGTCCGTCCTGCACTCGGTGCGGGAGGGGCTGCTGCTGGTCGACGACCGCGGCCGACTGGTGCTCGCCAACGACCACGCGCTGGAACTGCTCGGGCTCGAGGGCGTGCGGACGCCGGTGCCGGTCGCCGAGCTCGACCTCCCCGTCGCCCTGCGCGAGCTGCTGCAGGACGACGAGCCCGTCTCGGACCGCCTGGTCGTGGCCCGGGAGCGGATCCTCGTGGTGAACGAGCGGCCCGCCGCCTCCCCCGGCGCCCGCCCCCTGGGCACGGTCGTCACGCTCCGCGACCGCACCGAGCTGCAGCGGGTGAGCGGCGAGCTGGAGTCGCTGCGCACCCTCTCGGACGCGCTGCGCTCGCAGACCCACGAGTTCTCGAACCGCCTGCACACCATCGCGTCGCTGATCGAGCTCGGCCGGCCCGACGAGGCGCTCGCGTTCGCCGCCGGCGAGCTGAACCTCAGCCAGCGCCTGGCCGACCGGGTCCTCGGCTCCGTGCAGGAGCCGGTGATCGCCGCCCTGCTGCTGGGCAAGGCCGCGCAGGCCCGCGAGCGCGGCGTCGAGCTGCACTTCGAGACGCACCTCGAGCCCGGCACGCAGGGGCTGGAGCCCGGGGACCTCGTGACGGTGCTGGGCAATCTGATCGACAACGCCCTCGACGCGGCCGCCTCCTCCGCTCCGGACCGCGAGCCGTGGGTGGAGGTCTACCTCGGCCTCGCCGAGGGCGAGCTGGTGGTGCAGGTGTCGGACAGCGGCCCCGGAGTCGCCGGCACCGCCGACGTCTTCGCGCGCGGCTACTCGACGAAGGAGTCGGACGGCTTCGGCCGCGGCATCGGCCTGGCGCTGGTGCAGCAGGTGGTGGAGCGGCTCGGCGGCTCGATCGAGGTCTCGCGCCACGTCGGCGCGGTGTTCACGGTGCAGCTGCCGCTGCCCGCGCGGGTGGCGTCGTGATCCGAGTGCTCGTCGTCGAGGACGAGCCGCTGACCGCGAGCGCCCACGCCGACTACGTCCGGCGGGTCGACGGCTTCGAGGTGGCCGCGGTCGCCGGCAGCGGCGCGGAGGCGATCCGGGCGCTGCGCGCGGACCCGGGCATCGCGCTGATCCTGCTCGACATGAACCTGCCGGACATGGGCGGCCTCGACCTCTGCCGGGCCGTCCGGGCGGCGGGCCTGGACGTCGACGTCATCGCGATCACCGCCGTCCGCGACGCCGCGAACGTGCGCGCCTCCGTCGCCGCCGGCATCGTGCAGTACCTGATCAAGCCGTTCGTCTTCAGCGCGTTCGCCGCCAAGCTCGCCAGCTACCGGTCGTACCGCGAGCGGATGCACGGCGCCGACGTCGCCAGCCAGCACGAGGTGGACGGGGCCTTCGCGGCGCTCCGCACCTCCAACGCCCCGGGTCTGGCGAAGGGGCTCTCGGCGCAGACCCTCGAGGCCGTCACCGCGCTGCTGGGCCCCGTCGGCCTCTCGGCGGCCGAGCTCGCCACCCGCCTCGACATCTCGCGGGTGACGGCCCGCCGCTACCTCGAGCACCTCGCCGACTCCGGAGTGGCGGACCGCGCGCCCCGCTACGGCTCCCCCGGCCGCCCGGAGCTGGAGTACCGCCGCCGCTGAGCGCGCGTCAGGCGGCCTGCAGCGCGTCGGCGATCTCCTCCTCGATCAGGTCGTGGTTGATCGCCGCGCCCACGCGCAGCCCGTCGGCGGACGAGGCGACGACCTGAGCCATCGGCTCGACCAGCGAGCCCGCGGCGAAGACCCCGGCGACGCCGGTCCGGCCCATCGGATCGACGGCGAGGTGCCGCGCGACTCCCGACGGGTGGTCGGCGAGCTCGAGGCCGAGCCCCTCGGGGAGCCGCCCCTCGACCCGCGGGCCGACGACGAGCGCGTCGAGCTCGTGCCGCCGACCGTCGATCACCACGCCGACCAGGCGGTCGTCCTCGACGAGGACCCTCTCGACGCGGCCGGGCACCAGAGCGATCCCGCGGGCGGCCAGCGCCGCCGCCTCGTCGCCGGCGGGCGCGGGTGCGCCGTGGAGCAGGATCGACGTCCGGTCGCTGAGCTGCCGGAACATCTGCGCCTGGTGCCCGGCGAACGAGCTGCCGAGCACGCCGATCCGCCGGCCGCGCACCTCGAAGCCGTGGCAGTAGGGGCAGTGCAGGACGTCCCGTCCCCAGCGGGCGCCGAGCCCGGGGATCTCCGGCAGCAGGTCGCGGACGCCGGTCGCGAGCAGGAGGCGGCGCGCGCGGAGGATCGTGCCGTCGGCGAGGGTCGCGGTCACGCCCTCGGCACCCGCGGAGGCGCGGACCGCCTCGCCCTCGACCACCCGGGCACCGTAGCCCTCGGCCTCGGCGCGCGCCAGGCGCACCAGCTCCGTGGGCGGGACGCCGTCGCGGGTCAGCACGTTGTGGGCACCGGGCGAGGGTGCGTTGCGTGGAGGTCCGCCGTCGACGACGAGGACGTCGCGGAGACTGCGGCCGAGGGCGGTGGCAGCGGCGAGGCCGGCGAAGGAGGCGCCGAGGATCAGGACGTCGGCGGGGGCGGGGACGGACGGGCCGGTGGGGGCGTCGGTGGAGGTCATGGGTCGATGCTCCGCCGCCCCGGGGCGGGCCGCGAGGATCCGTGCCGTTCCGGCATGCGGCGCGACCGCCCGTGCCAGGATGGCGTCGTGCCCGAGACCCCGCCCGCCCCCTCCGACGACGAGATCGTCGCCGCCGTCGGACCGCGGCTCCGTCGCCTGCGCACCCGCCGCGACCGCACGCTCGCGTCCCTCGCCGCCGAGACCGGCATCTCGGCGAGCACCCTCTCGCGCCTCGAGAGCGGCGGCCGCCGCGCGACGCTGGAGCTGCTCCTCCCGATCGCCCGCGCCCTCGGGGCGCCGCTCGACGAGCTCGTCGGCGCGGCGCCGGAGGATCCCCGCGTGCACGGGCGGCCGGTGCGCCGGAACGGCATGCTCATCCAGCCGCTCAGCCGCGACGCGGGCGCGCTCCAGGCGTTCAAGCACACGCTCCCGGCCGGGCCGGTGACGGAGCCGGCGGAGCAGCGCGCGCACGAGGGCTTCGAGTGGCTCTACGTGCTGAGCGGGCGGCTCCGCCTGCGGCTCGGCGAGCACGATCTGGTGCTGCCGGCCGGCGAGGCCGCCGAGTTCGACACCCGGGTGCCGCACTGGTTCGGCCGCGCCGACGAGCAGCAGGTCGAGTTCCTCAGCCTCTTCGGCCGCCAGGGCGAGCGGATGCACGTGCGCGCGTCCACGCGCCGCTGAGCGCGGTCACGCCTCGCCGAGCACCTCACGCGCGAAGCCCTCGGTGCGCGCCCGCAGAGTCGCGATCCGCTGTGCCCGCGCCGCCTCGAGGTCGAACCCGATGTAGGCCACCGACGGGCGCCGCCGCACATTCACCGAGCACTCGAAGCGGGAGCAGACGAGCGTGCCGAGCGAGTCCCCCGCCCGCCCGGCCGCTCCGGCCTTCCGCGCCCCGAAGAAGACGACGTCGTTCGGGAGCTGCACGTCGCGGCACCACGAGCACTGCGCCCGCGAGCGCGGCAGGGCGTCGGCCTGGGTGAGCAGGACCCCGACGAGGCGCTCCTCCAGCGGCACGACGACGTAGGCGCGGCGGCCCATCCTCCGGTCGCGCCAGCCGAGGTGGTCGATGACCGACCAGTCCAGCGCGTCGAAGTCCTTCGGCAGCGCGAGATCGGCGACCTCCTTGCGGGAGGCGTTGACGAAGGACTCGCGGATCTCGGTCTCGGTCAGTGGCTGCATAGCGCTTCCGAGCCTAGGCCGGGATCAGCCCAGGTGGGCGACGGCCTCCTTCGGAGCCTGAGCGAGGAACTCCTCCTTCTTCACCCGGATCATCGCGACGGCGACGACGGAGGCGACGACCAGCCCGATCGCGGCCGCGACGAAGACCGCGGAGTAGCCGTCGACGAAGGCGACCGGCGACTGCTGCTCACCCGCGACTCCCGCGTAGAGGGTCGTGAAGATCGACAGCCCGATCGAGCCGCCGATCTGCATGGCGGCGTTCGCGGTCGCTCCGGCGGCACCGGCGTCGTGGGCCGCGACTCCGGTGAGCGCGAGATTCTGCAGCGGCACGAAGACCATCGCCATGCCGACGCCCAGGAGGATCAGCGCGGGCAGCACCTCGAGGAGGTAGCCGCCGTCGGGGGTGATGCGGCTCAGGTAGAGGAGCCCGGCCGCCGCGATCAGCGGGCCGACGATCATCAGCACGCGCGGGCCGATGCGCGGCAGCAGCTTGGCGGCGACTCCGGCGACGATCATGATCGTCACCGTCATCGGCAGATTGGCCAGGCCCGCCTCGAGCGGCGGCAGGCCCAGGACCAGCTGCAGGTGCAGGGTCAGGTAGAGGGTGGAGCCGATCATCACGCTGCCGACGATCGCCTGGACCAGGAAGGCTCCGCCGCGGACGCGGTCGGCGACGATGCGCAGCGGCAGCGACGGGTGGTCGGAGCGGGCCTGGATCCGCACGAAGAGGGCCAGCAGCAGCACGCCGACGAGGAGGAAGCCGAGGGTGTCGACGCGGAGCCAGCCCTGCTCGGCGAGGGTGAAGCCGTAGACGACGCTCGCGAGCCCGAGCGCGACGGTGATCGTCCCGGCGACATCGAAGCGGTTGCGCCCCTCCGCGCGGCTCTCGGTGACGAGCAGCTGGCCGGCGATCGCGCCGACCACGACGACGGGGACGTTGACGAGGAGGCACCAGCGCCAGTCGGCGAACTCGGTGAGCAGCCCGCCCAGCACGAGGCCGACGGCGGCGCCCGCTCCGGCGACCGCTCCGAAGACGGCGAAGGCCGTGCCCCGCTCGCGGCCGGAGGGGAAGGAGACGGTGAGGAGGGCCAGAGCGGCCGGAGCGAGCAGCGCGGCGAAGGCGCCCTGCAGCCCGCGGGCGGCGATCAGCTCGGTGCCGGAGGTGGCGAGGCCGCCCCAGGCGGAGGCGGCGCCGAAGCCGATCATCCCGATCAGGTAGGTGCGCTTGCGGCCGGTGTAGTCGGCGATGCGGCCGCCCAGGAGCAGGAGCGCGCCGAACGCGAGGGCGTAGGCGGTGACGACCCACTGGCGCTCGACGTCGGTGAGGCCGAGGTCGGCCTGTGCGGCGGGGAGCGCGATCGTGACGATGGTGCCGTCGAGCACGACGACGAGCTGCGTGAGCGCGAGGATCACGAGCACCCACCAGCGGCGGGCGGAGGAGGGAGCGGACGGGGAGGGCATGGCGGCCTTTCACACGGAGCGGAGCGGGACCGGCGGGTCCGGATCCGAGCCGCGTCATCGGGGCCGAACCACCCCAACCAGTTGGTTGGGCGAAGAAGAGTGTATCGTTCGAGCGCCTGGAGGTGAACCATGGAGCCGACATCCGATGCGGCGCTGCCCGCACGCGAGCGGATCCTCCGCGCCGCCTCCGTCGAGTTCGCCGCCCACGGCTTCGCGGGCGCCCGGGTCGACCGTGTGGCCGCGGCGGCGGGTCTGAACAAGGAGCGGCTCTACGCCTACTACGGCGGCAAGCGCGGCCTGTTCGTCGCGACCGTCGTCGAGGCGCTCGGCGCTCTCGACGAGACGCTCCTCGCCGAGGCGGCGGACCTCCCCGACCTCGCGGGCCGCATGTTCGACCATGTGTGGGAGCACCCGGAGTTCCTGCGCCTGCTCACGTGGGCGCGCCTGGAGGGAGCCGGCGTCTGGGAGGAGGCCGGCGAGCAGCTCGGCGGGGTCCCCGCCCCCGAGGCCCGGGTCCTCGAGTGGCAGCGCACCGGCGTCGTCGACGCGAGCTGGTCCGCCGACGACCTCTTCATCGCCCTCCTCGGCCTCTGCGAGATCTGGCACCTCACCCCCTTCGCCTCCCGGGGCGGGGAGAAGACGCGCGACCGCCGCCGCGCCTTCGTCGTGCACGTCGCGCAGCTGGTGGGCGCACCGCGCTGAGGCCGACCCCTCCCCCGGCAACGGAAGCGACGTCGGCATCTCCGATCCGGACGCGGTGGACGGGGCGGCTCATCCCTCCGAGCCGGAACCCGACGGATCGGAGGAGACTGGGAGGTCCCGCGGATCCGGCTTCGGGACGACCCCTTCATCACCCGGAAGGACCGCGCCCGCCGCGCGCTGAGCCTCGTCCTCGAGGAGGAGTGATTCGAAATCGCCGGGCGCGCACGGCATCTCCGCCCCGATCATGTACATCTCCTCGACAGCGCCGGTGACGAAGCTCGCCCGCAGCACCGGTCCGCCCTGCCCGTAGACCGTCGGGCGCGGAGTCGAATCGGTCACTCTCACCGTCATCCCCAGAGACTCCCAGTAGTCCGCGACCTTCCGCGCATCCCCCTCGACATCGGTGCCCGCCGGGGCCCACCAGGCGTAGCTGTAGCTCGCACCGCTCACCCGGTCGCCGGGGCCGCACACATCGGGCCTGGCCGCGCCGCTCCGCGGCCACCACCCCTCCACATCGAGCCGCCCCGCGGAGTCCCGCACGAACTCCACCACCCGATCCCGACCCTCCCGAGGACTCATCGTGCTCACCGGTCTCGCCTCCTTCTCCGTTGCACAAGCGGTCATCGACATCACGAGCAGAGCGGCGACGGTCAGCGCGACGCCCGTCCGCTGAGGAGAGCCTCTACCCGCCATGGGAGGCTCCCACGACCGCCTTCTGGAAGGCGGTCGGTCCGAGCGGCCGGTTCTCGGTCAGCAGGTCGAGTCGCCGGGAGACGGCCCACGCCGCGTTCTGCAGGGACTCGGTGTTCGTGTCGAGATACCCCGCGAGATCGCCGTCGTCGCTCTTCAGCGCAGCGTGATCCGTCACGATCCTCCCGGCGTCGCCTCCGGTCTCCACACCGAAGACGCGCGCGCCGAAGTCCTCGTCAGCGGGATCCGTGTGGTGGTTCCAGCTGAAGGCGCGGCCCATCCACGCGGCCTCGTCGCCGCTCTCGGTCTCGCCGAGGTACTTGTCCCGCGCCTGCCCCGCGAAGACGGATTCCGCGTGCAGGTCGCTCGCCTCGTCGACGCTGTCCGGGAGGCCGGCCGAGCCCAGCGTCACGACGACCCCGAGCTCGACGTCCGAGCGCGAGGCGGCGACGGCCATGACGGTGCTGCCGTAGGAGTGGGCGACGACGTTCGGCTTCGGCAGGTCGTCGCCCCGGACCGCGGAGAGCCCCTGGACAGCCGAGGCGAGTGCGGCGCCGCCGGCGACCGCCTGGTTCGAGGTGAGGACGTCCATGCCGTTCCCGCCGAGCCGCGCCATCGGCGGGGTCTCGTAGCCGATCCAGGAGACGACGGCGCTGCCGGGCGGGAGGAGCGACTGCAGATTCTGCGACGCCTTCGTCCATCGGGTCATGCTCTCCGTCGTCTGTCCCATCCCGGGGACGGCGTAGGTGACGTTCGTGGCGGTGTCGGGATCGCCGATCGAGACGGCGGCGAGCGGAGGCTCGTCGGCGGTCAGGGAGATGAGGAAGCGCGGGTCCTGACCGAGACCGCGCCGGAGCGATGCCCTCACGTCCCTCAGCGCCACCAGCTGCGACTCCACCGCCGCGAGTCGCTCCCCGTCGCCCGCCTTCCCGCGCAGGCCCGCCGCCTCGCTCCTCAGCGCCACGATCCGCGCCCTCAGCGCCCTCTCGTTCGCCCTCACCCGGGCGCGGTAGGGAACACCCTCCAGATTTCCGATCACCCCGGGCAGACCGGCGACCAGCGCCTCCTGCTGCGGCGAGAAGCGCGCGCCGTCCGTGGAGTCGAGGCTCCGCCACCAGTCGTTCACGAGGGTCGGAGCCAGTCGCCCGAGGCGGGCCGCGAGATCGGGCGACGCGGCGAGGAGTGTCGCGAGATCGTCGGACGAGAGCGCCGCGAGGGAGTCGAGCAGGCTCCGGCCGCCCCGGGGCCGCGCCAGGGTGCCGACGGCGTCGAGGACGGGAACGGAGAGCGCCGCTCCCCCGGCGGCGGTGAAGGCCAGGGAGATCTGCTCGACCCAGGTCGCGTCGGCCGCACCGATCGACAGCAGCTCGCGGAAGCCCTGGAGCACCGAGAAGGACTCGACCGGCGCCCACGAGCAGCGGTTGCCGAAGGCTCCCCAGGCGGCCAACAGATCCTGGAGCCGGGAGCGCATCGCGTCGTCCGCCTGCCGGGTCTGCGAGACGAACACGTCGAGACGCTCGGGGTCGGCGGAGGTCGTGCCTCCCGAGGCGGAGCCGCCCGGGGACGTGCGGGGCACCGACCGGGGGGAGAACAGCGCACGGATCGGCGGAGGCACGACCGGCCGATCGGACGGCGGCCGGTCGACGACCTCGTCGACTCCCGCCGCGAGGGCCGCGATCGGATCGAGGCGGCGCTGCTGCTCGCGCTCGTCCGCCCGCCGCTCCCAGGCCGCGTACTCCTCCCGGCGCCGACGCTCCTCCTCGGCCTTCCTCGCCACGAGCCGCACCGTGTCGGCGAGCTCGTGCAGCTCGGCGCTCAGCCGACCGCGGTTCTCCCTGTCGCAGAGGCGGACCCGGCGGAACAGCTCGGCGTACGCGCCGCGGAACTCGCCCAGTGCGTACTCGGCAGCGACGGACCTCAGCAGCTCCTGGGAGGCGAGCGCCTCCGCCGCCTCGTCCGAGGCACGGACCAGCTCCGCCGCTGCTGCATGGTCGAAAGAGAACAGGGTCATCGCCTCCTGAGTGAGAACATCTCAGGAAATGTAGAACGACCACGACGGCGTCGGCACCGGGTGGCGCGAGACGGCGCGCGGTCAGCGCGCCCGCGCCGCGTCCGGCGGCACGCAGAAGTGGCGCGGACCGCATCGGTCCGCGCCACTCGTTCAGATCACGCGGCTCACTCGGCCGCGGTCAGCCGCTCCAGGTATCCCGCGAACGCACGCAGGTCCTCCTCGGGCCAGGCGCTCAGCGCCTCCTGCATCCGCTGCCGCTGACGGCCGCCGAGGTCGCGCATCCGCTCGCATCCGGCCGCGCTGAGCGAGAGGAACCGCGCTCGGCCGTCGGCGGGATCGGAGGTCATCTCGACCAGGCCCAGCTCGGCGAGCTGGCGGGCCTGGCGGCTGATCGCGCTGCGGTCGACCCCGAGCCGCTCCGCCGCGGCGCCGGAGTGGACCGGACCGCAGCGCTCGAGGATCCGCAGCAGCCGCAGTCCGAAGGGCGGCAGCGCCGGGTCGATCGACGCCGCCGCGTCCCGGACGGCGAGGCGCACCTGGACGGCGAGCACGGTGATCTGCTCCTCGACCTCGTGCAGCGCCTCGGCCGAGGGCGCGGCGGCGGGCATCAGGAGCGCTCGATCACGTCGACGGAGCCGGTGGGAGCGGCGTGCCGGGCGTGCCCGACCGGCTCCTCCTGCCGCTCCTCGTCGGCGTGGCGGCCGTGTCCGACGGGAGTGGCCTCGCGACCCTCCCGGGCGTGCGTCGCGTCGTCCGTCCGCCTGGCCTGGCCGACGGGGCGGAGCGCCGCCTGGCCGTCCGAGGCGGCGATGAGGGCGTCCTCCGCGGCCTGCAGCGGAGTGGTCGGCTCCGCCTTGAGCTGCACCGCGTTCTTCGAGCCGAGGCTCACGTTCGGCAGGAGGACGACGGCGATCAGCGTGACCACGGCGAGCGGGATGCTGTAGAGGAACACGTCGCCGACGCCGATCCCGTAGGCGCTCTCGACCACGACGCGCACGGCGTCGGGCAGGGTGGCCGGCTGCGGGATCGTGCCGCTGCCCAGCGCCTGCGCGGCGAGAGCCTGGTCGGCGGGAGCGAGCCCCGCGATGCCGGTCTTGATGCGGTCGGCGATCACGGTGCCGAGCATCGAGCCCAGGACCGAGACTCCGACGGTGCCGCCGAGGCTGCGGAAGAACGTGACCGCGCTGGTCGCGACGCCGAGGTTCTTCACCTCGATCGAGTTCTGCACCACCAGGACGAGGTTCTGCATCAGCATGCCCAGGCCGGCGCCGAGGACGGCCATGTAGATCCCGACGAGGACCAGGTCCGTGTCGTAGCGGAGGGTGCTGAGGAGGGAGGTTCCGATCACGGCGAGCACGCCGCCGCTGATCATGATCGCCTTCCACTTGCCGGTGCGCGAGATGATCCCGCCGAAGATCGTCGAGGCGATCAGCAGGCCGGCCATCATCGGGATGGTGAGCAGGCCCGACTGGGTCGGCGTGGCTCCGCGGGCCAGCTGCATGTACTGCGCGAGGAAGACGGCGACGCCGAACATCGAGACGCCGACCGAGATGCTCGCCACGACGGCGAGGCTGAAGGTGCGGTTCTTGAACATCCCCATCGGGATGATCGGCTCGGCCACGGTGAGCTCGGTGATCACGGCGGCGATCAGCAGCACGACGGCGCCGCCGACCATGACCGCGGTCTCCCACGAGGCCCAGTCGAAGTTCTTGCCGGCGAGGGAGACCCAGATCAGCAGGAGCGAGACTCCGCCCGCGATGAGCACGGCGCCGAGGTAGTCGATCCGCACCTTGCGCTTCGGGTGCGCGGGGAGGCGGAGGGTCATCTGGAGGAGGACGATCGCGACGATCGCGACGGGCATCGCGATGAAGAAGTTCCAGCGCCAGCCGAACGCGTCGGTCACGACGCCGCCCAGGAGCGGGCCGCCGACGGTGCCGATCGCCATCACGCCGCCGAAGAGGCCGGCGTACTTGCCGCGCTCACGGGGGCTGATGATGTCGGCCATGATGATCTGGCTCAGCGCGGCGAGTCCGCCGGCGCCCAGGCCCTGGAACACGCGGAAGACGATCAGCATGTTCGTGTCCTGCGAGAAGCCGGCCAGGGCGGAGCCGATGACGAACAGCCCGAGGGCGAGCTGGATCAGCAGCTTGCGGTTGAACAGGTCGGCGAACTTGCCCCAGAGCGGGGTGGAGACCGTGGTCGCGAGCAGGGTCGCGGTGACGACCCAGGTGTAGGCGTTCTGGTCGCCCTTGAGGTCGGAGATGATCCGGGGCAGCGAGGTCGACACGACCGTGCCCGCGAGGATCGAGACGAACATGCCCAGCAGCAGGCCGCTGAGCGATTCGAGCACCTGGCGGTGCGACATGGCGCCGTCCGGCCCGGCGGGGGCGTGCGGCGCGGTGGTTCCGCGCGATGCGGCGCGGTGTTCGGGGTATGACATGGGCTCCTCTTCAGCACGGCGGCGGTTCTAGTTGACTGCGATCAACTATTGACCGAGAGCAACTATATAGCCGGGCGTCACGAATCTCCAGTGGCACTCTGCTGCCGTCCAGGCGCCGCTCCGGCCGCGCCTATCCTCGGAGCATGGACAACATCGATCGGAAGATCCTCGATCTGCTGCGCCAGAACTCCCGCGCGGGCTACGGCGACATCGGCGGCGTGGTCGGGCTCTCCGCCTCCGCGGTGAAGCGCCGCGTCGACCGACTCGTGGCCGACGGCGTGATCCGCGGCTTCACGATCAAGGTCGACCCCGCGGTCGACGGCATGGCCACCGAGGCCTACGTCGAGCTCTTCTGCCGCGGCACCGTCGCTCCGGACGAGCTCCGCCGCATCCTCTCCGCGGTCCCCGAGGTCGTCGACGCGGGCACGGTCACCGGCTCCGCCGACGCGATCGTCCACATCCGCTCGCGCGACATCCCCAGCCTCGAGCTCGCCCTCGAGAAGGTCCGCATCGCGCCCAACGTCGACCACACGCGCTCCGCGATCGTCCTCTCCCGCCTCATCCAGCGCAGCGAGGCCTGACGGATCGCGCCACCTCCTCGACGCGCGTCGCGACCGCCTGGTACTCCATACCTGTATGGTGAATCCAGGAGGGCGAGCATGAGCGACAGGGAACAGGCCGGTACGGCGGCACGACGGAGACGGCGCATCTGGCTGATGCTGCCGGCACTGTTCGTCGGCGTCCTGGCCGGGCACCTCGTCGCGACCGCGGTGGGCGCCGAGGATCCGTGGGACGTCGTGGTCACCGCCGCCGTCGCGGCAGCGGTGGCGTCCGTCGTCCTCGCCCTCGTCGACCGGCGGCGCTGAGCCCTCCCTCCTGGATCGGAATCCGAGGGAGGGAACGACGATGGAACGACAGAGGACGAGCACGGCACTGGTCGCGGCGGCGGCCGCTCTGCTGGCGGTGCCGCTGTTCACAGCGCAGGCCGCGCACGCCGAGCCGGCGAGGCAGGAGACGAGCAGCCGGGTGCACCTCGAGGCACGGGGCGGATCGGCGTCGACGGTGACCTTCGACGTCACCGACGGCACGCGGATCGTCGAGCTGGCGGGCGGCGGGGTCGGCTTCACGGACGGCGCCGAGACGTCCGACGCACTCCCGGAGAGGATCGACGTCGGACGCGGCCGCACCGTGTCGGGCCACTGGTCGATCGACGACTCCGACACGCTCACCTTCCACTTCGCCCCGGACTCGGCGTCCCGCTCGGCGGCGGGCGGCCTGCACCTGAACAGCGACTGGAGCTCGCCCGAGTGGGGCCACTGCGTCGCCGGGAGCGGCGTCAGCGGTGCCGCGACCGGCGGGGTGATCGGCGCGATCTCCGGTCCCGGCGCGATCGCCTCCGCGACCGGCGGGCTGCTCGCGGGGATCATCGGCGGAGCGATCACCTGCTGAGCGCCGCCTCCTGAACGACCCGGATCAGGCGGGCGCGTCCGCTGCGGTGTGGACGCGCTCGCCGCCGATCCAGGTGCCCAGCACCCGGGTGTCCCCGATCGCGCGGAGGTCGCCGGCGAAGGGATCCCGGTCCAGCAGGGCGAAGTCCGCCGCGAGTCCCACGGCGATCGAGCCCGACTCGCCGTCCAGGCCGTTCACCCACGCCGAGCCGGCCGTGGAGGCGGAGAGGGCGGTGGCGAGGTCGAGGCGCTGCTCCGGGAGGAACACCTCCTCGCTCCACCCCGGCTCGCGCTCGGACGGCGCCGAGAGCCGGTTCACCGCGACGTGGATCGCGGCGAGCGGGTCGGGCGTCGACACCGGCCAGTCGCTCCCCGACGCGAGCACCGCGCCCGAGCGGAGCAGATCGCCGAACGGGTACTGCCACGAGCCGCGCCGCTCACCGAGGAACGGCAGCGTCAGCTCCACCATCTGCGGCTCCGCCGAGGCCCACAGCATCTGCAGGTTCGCCGCGACGTCGAGCGCACGGAAGCGCGGCAGGTCGTCCGGATGCACGACCTGCAGGTGCGCGAGATGGTGGCGGTTGCCGCGGCGCCCGTTCGCCTCGATCGCCCGCTCGACCGCGTCCAGGCACTCGCGCACGGCGCGATCGCCGATCGCGTGGAAGTGCACCTGGAACCCGGCCGCGTCCAGGAGCGGCACGGCCTCGTTCAGGAGGCGCGGGTCGACCATCGAGAGGCCGTCGCCGTGACCGTGGCCGCCGTGCCCGTCGAGGTAGGGCTCGAGCATCGCCGCCGTGAAGTTCTCGGCGACCCCGTCCTGCATGATCTTGACGGTCGTCGGAGCGAAGCCGTCGGCGGCGAGCGCCGCGCGCCGCTCGACGAGCTCCGGGATCTGCTCGACGCCGCGGCCCCGGTCCCACCACAGCGCACCGCGGACGCGCCCGGTCAGCTCGCCGCTCAGCGCCGCGCGGCGGTACACCGGACCGGGGTCGCCCACATCGCCGTAGGAGCCGATGATCGCGTCCTGCCACGCCGTCACTCCGAACGAGTGCAGGGTCTCCTGCCCGAGGAGCAGCGCCCGGTGGAGCTCGTCCGCGCTCGCGGGCGGGAGGTGGCGGCGGACCGCGTCCATCGCCCCCTCGTGCAGGGTGCCGGAGGGGGTGCCGTCGGCCAGGCGCTCGATGCGGCCGTCGGCGGGGTCCGGCGTCGTGCGGTCGATCCCCGCGAGGCGCAGTGCGGCGGAGTTGACCCAGGCGCCGTGCCCGTCGGCGTTGGTGAGGAAGGCGGGCCGGTCAGGGACGACCGTGTCGAGCTCGCGGGCGGTCGGGGTGCCTCCGGGGAAGTCGGGCAGGTTCCAGCCGCCGCCGAGGATCCACTCCGCTCCGCTCTCCCGAGCCGCGTACTCGGCGACCGTCGCCAGGTGCTCAGCGGGCGACCCTCCCGCTCCGAGCCAGCAGCGCAGCAGCGCGGCGCCGCCCCAGACCGGGTGCACGTGGGCGTCCTGGAAGCCGGGGACGAGCATCCGGCCCTCGAGGTCGACCACCTCGGTGCGCGGCCCGATCAGGTCGGAGGCGTCGGCGCCGACCGCGACGATCCGCCCTCCGACGACAGCGACGCCGTGCGCTCGGGAGCGCACGGCGTCGGCGGTGAAGACGGCGCCGCCGGTCAGGACGAGATCGGCGGCGCGCACGGGTTCAGAAGCCCGCGGGAGCGAAGGCCTGCGTCATCTGGGAGAAGAGCGACACCGTCCAGCCGATCGCGATGAGGAACGACACGACCACGACGCCGAGGAAGACCCAGAGCGGGAGGAGGCCGCCGCCGGTCACGCGCTTCACGACCACGCTGCGGCCGATCACGTAGACGTAGGGAGCGGCGAGGAAGGCCCACGCCCAGTGGAACGGACGCTGCAGGCCGGCTCGCTTCAGCTGGCGCCAGTCGAGGAAGGCGAAGACGACCTCCGCCGCGTAGATCAGGAAGCCGACGACCTGGAGCACGCCGAGGCCGACGAGGTAGGCCGTCGACATCCCCATCGAGGAGCTCGGCCCGTAGGTCGAGGCCATCGACGAGTCGACGATCGCGCTCGGCGGGAGGAGGAAGATCGACAGCGCCGAGAGCAGCGGCAGGAGGACCACCACCCAGATCCACGGGGTGGACGTGACGATGCTCGTGTCACGCTGCTGCACGGGTGCTCCGGGAGCCGCGGAGTAGGCCGGGTACTGCGGCTGCTGCTGGTTGTAGGGCTGCTGCGGCTGCTGGCCGTAGGGCTGCTGGCCGTACCCCTGCTGGCCGTACTGCTGGGGAGCCTGCTGGCCGTAGCCCTGCTGCGGCTGCTGCTGGCCGGAGGGCTGCTGCGGCTGCGGCTGCTGACCGGCGCCCTGCTGGCCGTAGCCCTGCTGCCCGTAGCTCTGCTGCCCGTAGCTCTGCTGCGGGTCGGCGGACGACGGCTGCTGCGGATACCGACCCGAGGCCGACTGTCCGTAGCTCGTCGCCGCTCCGCTCGACGTCTCCCCGTAGGCGGGACGCTCGGCGGGCGGCGCGGGCGGAGTCGGTGCGGTCGGCGGAACGGGAGTCGCGGCGGCCTGCGCCGACCCGCTCCCGGCCGGGGCGGTGGGAGTGGCCGCCGGCGCGTCGCGGAGCGACTCCGTCCAGCCGGTCCCGTCCCACCAGCGCTGACGGGACGAGCCCGCCGGGTCCGGGTACCACCCGGCGCGGGGTCCGGAGGCCTCGCCGCCCGTGCTCGCGCCCTGGTCCGTGCCGGTTCCGTTGTCGTCCGTCATGGCGTCCTCCACTCCCCTCCGGGCGTCTGCCCGCGATCTCGGACCACCGTAGCGCCGCGACACGATGCGTGGCCTGAGGGCGGGCTGATCGCGCGCTGTCCGAGCGCTGTCCGCACCGGCAGGCGCCGGAGGCCGCCGACCGCCAGGATGGACGCATGCCCCACCTCCTCCGAGCCCGCGCCGCCCTCTTCGACATGGACGGGACGCTCGTCGACTCGACGGCCGTCGTGGAGACCATCTGGGGTGCCTTCGCCGAGCGCTTCGCTCTCGACCACGACGCGGTGCTCGGCGCCGTTCACGGTGTCCGCGCCGCCGACAGCGTCCGCCGCTTCGCCCCGGCCGGCAGCGACGTCGACGCGATCGTCGCGGAGCTCGACGCGTACGAGCTCGAGCACACCGAGGGCACCGTCGAGATCCCCGGCGCGACGGCGTTCCTCGCCTCACTCCCCCGCGAGCGCGTCGCCCTGGTCACGTCCGCGAGCCCGGCGCTGGCGGCCGCACGTCTGGCTGCGGCGGGCGTCCCCTCCCCCGACACCGTCGTCACCGCGCACGACGTCGCGAACGGCAAGCCTGCTCCCGACGGCTACCTCGCCGCCGCGGCCCTGCTCGGCGTCTCCCCCGAGGACGCGCTGGTGTTCGAGGACGCCGAGGCCGGCATCCGGGCGGGTCTGGACGCCGGCATGCGCGTGATCGTCGTCGGGAGCCACGAGAGCGCGAGCACCCGGGGTCTGCCCCGGATCGCGCACTACTCCGACGCACGCGCCGTGCTCGAGGGCGACGAGCTCGTCGTCACCCTCGGCGGGCCTCAGTAGCGGATCGCGTCGATCACCTTCACCCGCACGGCGACGATCGCCGGCACCAGGCCCGCGAGCGCGCCGACGAGGGTCGCCGCCCCGAGCCCGAGCAGCGCCGCCTCGGCCGGGAAAGGCGGGATGTCAGCGATCCCGTTGTCCTGCACGAAGGCCACGGTCCAGGGGTTGGTGACGAGGATGACCGCGATCGTCACGCCGACCACTCCGGCGACGACGGTCGCCACGACGCTCTCCATCATGATCGAGAAGAAGATGCGGCCGGAGGAGGCGCCGAAGCTGCGCCGGATGCCGATCTCGCGGATCCGCTGCCGGACGGTGACCAGGGCGATGTTGAGCAGTCCGAGCGCGCCGAGCGCCAGCACCAGGCCCGCCACGCCGCCGATCACCCAGGTCAGCACGCCGAAGGGGTCGGAGTCGTAGACCAGGTAGTCCTGCCGGTCGACCGACACCTCGAAGTCGGATCCCAGGGCGCCGGCCACGTCGCGCTCCACCGCCGCGGCGAGGGGCTCGGCCAGGTCGAGCGGCACCCACATCTCGTAGTTCGGCACGCCCTGCCCGCCGTACTGCGGGTCGGCGTCGCGGGCGACCGCCGGGTAGGCGTCCGCGAGCATCATCATCGACGGATCCGTCTCGAACTGCGAGGAGGGAGTCACGCCGACCACCACGCCCGTGACGTCGCGCTCGGAGCCGAGCAGGGTGACCACCGGGTGGGTGCGCAGATCCGGGCTCCCGATCCGCTCCCAGAAGCGCTCGTTGACGACGAGGGCGGGAGCGAGGCGCTGGGAGTCGCGGGCGGTGAACCAGGAGCCGTCCACGATCTTCAGCCGGTGCATCTCGGCGAAGGGCTGGTCGACCGCCTGCACCGCGACGTCGACGGCGCCGTCGGCGAACTGGACGCGCGCGCTGCCGTAGGTCGAGCGGCTCGCGTAGGTGATGGAGTACCGCTCGAGCGCACCGGTCCACGCGGCCTGGAGTGCGTCGGCATCCACCTCGGCGGTGCCGGTGCCGGAGGGGTAGGCGGAGAGGAAGAGGCTCGCCGGGCGCCCGCTGGAGCGCTCGGCCTGCTCGATGCTGGCCTGGCGGGCGATGCCGCCGGCGGCGACGACCGCGGTCAGGGCGGCGACGGCCACCGCGACTCCGATCAGCGAGAGCAGCACGCGGCCGCGGTGGATCCGCAGCTCGGTCCACGCCTCGACGATCGCGCCGGCGATCCCGACGAGCACGCGCATCAGAGGACCCCCGCCTCGGCGACGGGGCCCGCATCCGCGGTCGAGCCCAGTCGGCCGTGGTCGAGCCGGTAGTGGCGCTCGGCCCGCGCCGCGATGGCCGGGTCGTGGGTGATGGTGACCAGCGCGGAGCCGGACTCGCGGGCGATCTCGTCGAGCAGGCCCATCACGCTCTCGCCGGTGTCGGTGTCGAGGGCGCCCGTCGGCTCGTCGGCGAGGATCAGCCGCGGTCGGCGCACCAGGGCGCGGGCGATCGCGATCCGCTGCTGCTCGCCGCCGGACATGCGCCCGGGCATCGAGTCCACGCGGTGCCCGAGGCCGACCCGCTCCAGCATCTCGGCCGCGAGGTCGCGGCGGCGCCAGAACTCCGATCCGGTCGCGTAGAGCAGCGGCGTCATCACGTTCTCGCGGGCGGTCCGCCCCTCCAGCAGGTTGAACTGCTGGAAGATGAAGCCGATGCTGCCGCCGCGGATGCGCGCGCGGGCCCGCGAGGACAGGGTCTCGGTGGGAGCGCCCTCGAGCAGCATCCGCCCCTCGGTGGGCTCGTCGATGAGTCCGAGGATGTTGAGCAGCGTCGACTTGCCGGAACCGCTGCGGCCCACGACCGAGACGTGGTCGCCCTCGCCCACCTCGAGATCGACTCCGTCGAGGATCGTCAGCGGCGGCGCGTCGGGCAGCGGGACGACCTTGCGGATCCCCTCGAGCCGGAGGATCGTCACGAGCAGAAGACCGAGCCGTCGGGCTGCGCGATGCAGTCGCCGCCCAGCTGGACGTCGGGAGCAGCCTCCTCCGCGCCCGGCACGAACTGCAGGAGCTCGGCGCCCTCCTCCACTCCGCCGGTGATCTCGACGGAGCTGCCGTCGGTGAGTCCCAGCGTCACCGGGACCTCCTCGGTGCTGCCGTCGTCCGCCCGGCGGAACACGACGCCGGACTGGGCGGTGCCCTCGACCGCGGTGGTCGGCACGACGAGGACGTCCTCCGCCTTGCCTCCCGCGAGCGTCACCGAGGCGGCGAGCCCGGGGAACACGGTGACCTCCGTCGGCACCTGGCAGGTGAAGCTCGTGCCGGAGCCGCCGGTGGAGGTTCCACCGCCGCCGCCGTCCGTCGCTCCGCCGGTCGTGCCGCCCTCGCCGGCTCCGGCGAGAGGGGTGCTGATGGTGAGGTCGGTGCAGGTGAAGCCGGCGGGCCCGCCGGTGATCGCGACCTGCGCCTCCGTCGGCCGGTTCTGGATGCGGTAGAGCTGCTGCGCGTCGATCGTGCCGGTGACGGCGTAGCTCGGCGGCGCGACCTGTCCGGTCACCTCGCCGACCGTGACGGCCTGGTCGTGGATGACGCCGAGGGCGCTGAGGGTGCCGCCGGTCGCGGCGTAGACCCGCTCGAAGCGCACGGAGGGCTCCTGCTGGGTGAGGGTGACGGCGCCGTCCGGGCCGGTCGTCTCGACCGGGTCGCGCGGAGTCTCGACGCGGATGTCGTAGATGAGATCGCCCGACGCGACGGCCGCGCCCTGCTGCACGTAGACGTCGTCGACCGTTCCGGCCGCCGTCGCCTTCAGCGGCACGGCGGGGTCGGCGGCGACGGTGCCCTGGAGGGTGAGGTCGTTGGTGACCGTGCCGCGGGCGACCGTGACGGTCGGCTCGGTGATCTCACCGGTCGGCTGCGTCGGATCGGCCTCGGCCGCGCCGTCCGGGAAGAACGCGATCTTCACCAGGGCGATGCTCGCCGCTCCGATGATGACCATCCATACGATCGGGAACACCCAACGCCGAACCGCACCCATCAAGTCCCCCGACTCCGCTTCCAGGGCGCTCCGCCGTGGGGCGCCGGAGGCAGCCTATCCGGCGGGGAGGTCGCGTCACGGACCGTGGCGCGCCCGTCAGCCGGCGAGCGCCGCGACGATCGAGGCGACGCGGCGCGCCCTCGTCTCGGCGGCCTTCGCGCCCTCGACAGACGTGACGTGGGCCTTCCGCGCGCTGGGCGAGAGCGCGGCGAAGCGCTCCGCAGCGCCCGCCGAGGCCAGCGCGGACGCCAGGTCCTCCGGCACGACGACCTCGCGCGGCGCGGTGTCGAGCTCGATCACGACGTCGATCGCGTCACCGCCGGCGAGCTGCGTCTCGCGGCGCTTCTCGGCCGAGAACGGGATGAGCGCGCGTCCGCCCATCGCTCCGACCGTGCTGGTGAAGCGGTAGCCGTTCACCGTCACCGCGACGGCGGGACGCTTACCGCCGCCGAGTGCCTCGAGGACCTCGGGCGGCACCTCGATGCCGGTGTTGTTGCCGATCTGGAAGAGCGTCGCGGTGAACTGCACGAGGCGATGATGGCACGGACTCCCGCGTGTCGCGCGGCCGATCGCCGTACGGACGCGGAGGGCCGTCGACTCGATCCTCGTCGACCTTCCGTTCACGGATCCGGAGCGCTCGAGGGCGTTCTCCCCGGCGCTCGGCCGGACCCTGGATCTCCTTTTCAGCCCTGAATCCTCTGTTCAGCGGCGACGCCGCCTGCTCCGTCGCCTCCGAGCACGTGTCCGCGATGCTCCTCCCGCACCCCTCCTTCTCGACCTCCAGGTCGAAGGAGATCGTCGACGCGCGCTCCCAGGTGCAGGGCCTCTTCGCGGTGAGCGTCGGCAGCCGGGAGGAGGTCGGCGAGGTGCTCGGGAACGGGCCGGCCTCCGGCGGCGCCGAGCCGGTCGCGGTGCAGGACCTCGGCTCCATGCGGGCGCGCGGCCTCGAGGACCCTGACGGCCACGTCCGGGAGTCCCTGTACACGGATCCGGCCGCGGCCGAGGCCGGTCCGCCCCGGCAGTGAGGGGTCGGCGCGCTCAGCAGGAGCGGGTGTCGGGGTCTCCGAGCGAGGAGCGCACGGCGTCGACCGTCATCCTGCCCTCGGGGTCGAGCCGGGCGAGCATGCGCGACATGATGTCGGCCAGCTGCGGGATCTGGTCGGCGTCGAGCGGATCGATGACGTCGGCCAGCACGGTCGCGACGTGACCGGGCGCCGTGTCGACGATCTTCTGGAGGCCGGCGTCGGTGAGCACCGCGTTCGTGGCGCGGCCGTCGGAGGCGCAGGGGCGGCGCTCGAGGTAGCCGCGGGCGACGAGGCGGGTCACCACGTGCGAGAGCCGGGGCAGGGTCGCGTTGGTGCGGGCGGCGAGCGTGGTCATCCGGAGGGCGCGGTCGGGCGCCTCGGACAGCATCGCCAGCGTCAGGTACTCGAAGTGCGTGAGCCCCGCGTCGCGCTGCAGCTGCGTGTCGAGGGCGCCCGGCAGCAGTTCCACGACCGCGATGAAGCGCAGCCAGGCGTCGAGCTGATCGGGCGTCAGCCAGCGTGTCTCGGGCGCACTCATCCCCCCACCCTACCCACTACTTGCCGCGACAAGTAAGTCCCCCCGCGCCTCGTTGAGCCGCGTCCCGGGGCTCCGTCGGGAGGCCGACCCGCGCCAGCCTGATCTCACCATCCCCGCGAGCACCGCCCCCGAGGCGAACCAGCGATCCGCGTACCAGCGGATCGCTGCAGCCGTACGCACCCCGCCCTGCAGAACGCACCCCGTCGAGAAGCCGACCGCGCCACACAGAATCCACACCATCCCCGCGAGCACCGCCCCCGAGGCGAACCAGCGATCCGCGTGCGAGCGGATCGTTGTAGCCGAACGCCCCCGCTCCTCAGAACGCACCCCGTCGAGAAGCCGACCGCGCCACACTCGATCCACACCATCCCCGCGAGCACCGCCACCGAGGCGAACCAGCGATCCGCGTACCAGCGGATCGCTGTAGCCGAACGC